>NZ_JABCPZ010000179.1 GCF_013283785.1 Nonomuraea antri | reverse complement strand
GTCCGGGGGCCGGGAGGCCACCGGCAAGGGGGTGTGGGGGAGCTGGGCTCCCCCACAATCACAGCCCGGAGCCCGAATGGCGCGAAGCGCCCCCGTGCGAAGGCCCTTGCCTTTAGAGCCTTAGACCTTGAGGACGGTCAGAGGCGTTCGGCGGCCTCGACGACGTTGGACAGCAGCAGCGCCCGCGTCATCGGCCCGACCCCGCCCGGGTTCGGCGTGAGGAACCCGGCCACGTCCTCGACGTCCGCCGCCACGTCCCCCGCGATCTTGCCGTTGACCCGCGACACGCCCACGTCGAGCACGGCCGCGCCAGGCTTGACCATGTCGGCGGTGATGAGCCCGGGGACGCCGGCCGCCGCCACCACGATGTCGGCCCGCCGTACGTGGGCCGCCAGATCCTGGGTGCCGGTGTGGCAGAGGGTGACGGTGGCGTTCTCGCTGCGGCGGGTCAGGAGCAGGCCGAGCGAGCGCCCGACGGTGATGCCGCGCCCGACCACGGCCACTTCCGCGCCCTTGATCGGCACCCCGAACTCCTGCAGGAGCAGCACGATGCCGTGCGGCGTGCAGGGCAGCGGCGCGTCGACCATGTGGACGAGCCGGCCGAGGTTGACCGGGTGCAGGCCGTCGGCGTCTTTCGCCGGGTCCATGCGCTCCAGCAGGGCCATGGTGTCGAGGTGCTTGGGCAGCGGGAGCTGGACGATGTAGCCGGTGCACTCGGGCGAGTCGTTGAGCTCGTCGATGGCGGCTTCGACCTCGGCCTGCGTGGCGGTGGCCGGCAGGTCGACGCGGATGGAGGCGATGCCGACCTCGGCGCAGTCTCGGTGCTTGCCCGCGACGTAGATCTGGCTGCCGGGGTCGTCGCCGACCAGGACGGTGCCCAGCCCGGGGGTGATGCCGCGTTCCTTGAGCGCGGCCACCCGGCCCGTGAGGTCGGCCTTGATCTTGGCCGCGGTCGCCTTACCGTCGAGTTTCACTGCGCTCATGCCCGCAATCCTTCCATGCCGTCTCCGGACTCGGGCACCAGCCACCCGCCGATGGCGTCCATTGATCTCCGGCCACCTATGACATCGTTGTCATCGCACGCTGGACAGCATAGGGTGACGGGCGCCGGTCCCCCGCCGGCCGGCGCGCCACGCCGTCACGACGATTCCCCCGCGAGCCCTTGATGACCTACGTACTCGGCGTTGACATCGGCGGAACCAAGCTCGCCGCGGCCCTGGTCGACGAGGCCGGCGCGGTGCTCGGCTCGGCCACCCGTCCCACACCTCCACGCGAGGTGATGCGGGCGCTGACGGACCTCATCGGCGAGGTGACGGCCGGCGGTCCCGCACCCGCGGCGGCGGGCATCGGGTGCGCGGGGCCGCTGGATCTGGCGGCGGGAACCGTGAGCCCGGTGAACCTGCCGAGCTGGCGCGGCTTCCCGCTGCGCGACGCGGTGCGCGAGCTGACCGGCCTGCCCACGGTCCTGGCCGGCGACGCGCAGTGCTTCGCGCTCGGCGAGCACTGGCTGGGCGCCGGGCGCGGCAGTACGGCGCTGCTCGGCGTGGTGGTGTCCACCGGGATCGGCGGCGGCCTGGTGATCGACGGCGCGCCGCTGCTCGGCCCCACCGGAAACGCCGGACATGTCGGTCACATGAGCGTCGACCCGAACGGCGAACGCTGCGAGTGCGGCGGACGGGGCTGTGTCGAGCGCTACGCCAGCGGCCCGAACCTGGCCCGCTGGGCCCTGGCCAACGGCTGGACCCCGCGCTCGGCGGCCGACGCGCGCGAGCTGGCCCAGGACGCGGCGGACGGCGACCCGGTGGCGCTGGCGGCGTTCGAGCGCGGCGCGCGGGCGCTGGCCGGGATGATCGCCTCGACGGCGGCGGCGGCCGAGGTCACCGCGGTGGTGATCGGCGGCGGCGTGTCAGCGGCGGGAAAGGTGCTGTTCGAGCCCCTGTCGCGGGCGCTCGACGACGTGGCCGGCCTGGCCTTCGTCAGATCGGTACGGGTGGAGCAGTCCACGCTCGGCGTGCACGCGAGCCTGGCCGGGGCGGCCAGGCTGGCCTGGGACCACCTGGCGGCTACTTCTGCTCGGCCTGGGCCTCACGACGCTCGATGATCCGGCGGGTGAACGGGATGACCTCGACCACGCGGCTGCCGAGATAGGCCCCGATGAAGGCGAGCACCAGCAGGACGAAGGGGCTGGTGGCGAAGCCGTTCACGGTCACGAAGACCTGCAGGATCGCATCGAGCATGGGGAGACTCCGGGGGGACGGCGGCAGCAGACTGCCACACAGGCTAACCGCATCACGCCCGTGCTCGCCCCCGGAATGCGACAAGTCACCCGTTACCGGACGATCATGCACAGCCCGGATGGGCCCCCTCCGGAGGGAGGAGGCCCACCGCGACGGTCAGTGGAAGAAGTGGCGGGTGCCGGTGAAGTAGAGCGTGATCCCGGCCTTCTCCGCGGCCTCGATGACCTCCTGGTCGCGTACCGACCCGCCGGGCTCCACGATCGCCTTGACCCCGGCCTCGATCAGCACCTGCGGCCCGTCCGCGAACGGGAAGAACGCGTCGGAGGCGGCCACGGAACCGGCCGCGCGCTCGGCGGCCCTGCCGACGGCCAGGCGGCAGGAGTCGACCCGGTTGACCTGGCCCATGCCCACGCCCACCGTCGCGCCGTCGCTGGCCAGCAGGATCGCGTTGGACTTCACCGAGCGGCAGGCCCGCCAGGCGAACGCCAGGTCGGCCAGCAGCTCGGGCGAGGCCGGTTCGCCGGCCTTGAGCTGCCAGGTCTCGGGCGAGTCGCCGGCCGCGTCGATCCTGTCGACGGCCTGCAGCAGCAGCCCGCCGTCGATCCTGCGTGCCTCGGTGCGGGCGGACGGACCCTCGGGGCAGGCCAGCAGGCGCAGGTTCTTCTTGGCCCGCAGCACCTCCAGCGCCTCCGCCGCGTATCCGGGCGCGATGACGACCTCGGTGAACACGTCCGCGATCTGCCTGGCCAGCTCGGCGGTGACCTCGCGGTTGACCGCGATCACGCCCCCGTAGGCGGAGACCGGGTCGCAGGCGTGCGCCTTGCGGTGCGCCTCGGCCACGTCGGCGCCGACGGCGATGCCGCACGGGTTCTGGTGCTTGATGATGGCCACGCAGGGCTCGGCGAAGTCCCACGCGGCACGCCAGGCGGCGTCGGAGTCGAGGTAGTTGTTGTACGACATCTCCTTGCCGTGCAGCTGCTCGGCCTCGGCGAGCCCGCCCTGGCCCGCGGTGTAGAGCGCGGCCGACTGGTGCGGGTTCTCGCCGTAGCGCAGCACGGACTTGCGGGTGCTCGCCGCCGCGTGGAAGGCGGGCCAGCCCGATTCGTCCTGCGTGTACGTGCCGGAGAACCAGTTGGCGACGGCCACGTCGTACGCGGCGGTGTGCGCGTAGGCGATGCCGGCCAGGCGCTTGCGCTCCTCCTGGGTGAAGCCGCCGGCGTCGAGCGCGGTCAGCACGTCGCCGTAGAAGCCGGGGTCGACGACCACGGCGCAGGTGCTGTGGTTCTTGGCCGCGCCGCGGATCATCGCCGGGCCGCCGATGTCGATCTGCTCCACGCACTCGGCGTCGGACGCGCCGGAGGCCACCGTCTCCTCGAACGGGTAGAGGTTGACCACGACGAGCTGGAACGGGTCGATCTCCAGCTCGTCGAGCTGGGCCACGTGGTGCGGCTTGGCCAGGTCGGCCAGCAGCCCGGCGTGCACGCGCGGGTGCAGCGTCTTGACCCGTCCGTCGAGGCACTCGGGGAACCCGGTGAGCTGCTCGACCTTGGTGACCGGGATGCCGTAGGAGGCGATCGCGGCCGCGGTGCCGCCGGTGGAGACGATCTCCACGCCCGCGCCGTCGAGCGCTCTGGCCAGGTCTTCGAGCCCGGACTTGTCGTAGACAGCGATCAACGCGCGCCGGATGGCGATGCGGGTCACTTGGATTCCCCTCCTGTTTGGTTTCCGATGCGGCCTGATCGGCCTCCGATGCGGACCGTGCGTCCGCCGACCGTCCAGCCCTCGCGGGCCATCCGGCCGACGACGTCGACGAGCAGCCGCCGCTCGACGGTCTTGATGCGTTCGTGCAGGACCGTCTCGTCGTCGTCGGGCAGCACGGGGACCGCCTCCTGGGCGATGATCGGGCCGGTGTCGACGCCCGAGTCGGCCAGCATGACCGTGCAGCCGGTGACCTTGACCCCGTGGGCGAGCGCGTCACGCACGCCGTGCGCGCCGGGGAAGGACGGCAGCAGCGCCGGATGCGTGTTGAGCACGGTGAACGCGTCGAGCGTCGGCGCGCCCAAAATTTTCATGAAGCCCGCCGACACCACCAGATCGGGCTCGTACGCCGCGATCCGGGCGGCGATCGCGGTGTCCCAGTCGGCCCTGGTCGCGTGATCGCCCAATTTTTCGACGAAAGTCGGGACGTTCGCCTTCGCCGCCCTGACCAGGCCTTCTATGCCATCCCTGTCGGCACCGACCGCGACCACGCGAGCACCGTACGACGGGTCGGCAGAAGCGTCCAACAGGGCCTGTAGGTTTGTTCCAGAGCCGGAGACGAGGACGACGAGCCGCCCAGCCTTAGACACGCGGTACTCCAAAAGAGGAAACAGGGTGGGGCTGACAGGGTATCTGTTCCTTGCCCGGCGACGCAGAGGAGGTCAGGTGTCGACACCGGTGCAGGCACCGGCAGGCCAGCAGCCCGCCGAGTCGGCGGGGCGCCGCGCGATCTGGTTGTCGATCGCAGCGCTGGCGATGACGTTCATGCTGCCACTCGCCGGCCTGGTGATGGCGCTGTTCGCGATCATGTCAGGGGTGCGCGCGCTCCCCCTGTTGCGCAAGGCGCACAAGCCCACGGGCACGGCCGTGGGCGGCATCACCGTCGCGGCGATCGCGCTGGTGCTGTCCGCCATGGCCACCGGCATGCAGCTCTATCTCATGGACGAATACTCGGCCTACCAGGAGTGCATGAAGGGCGCGGGCACGGTCACCGCGCAGGGCGAGTGCTTCACCCAGTTCAGGGAGGCGGCGGCCAAGAAGCTGCCGCCGGACGTCCTCGAGGTGCTCGGGGCGATGCAGCCCTAGCGGCCGGCCTGCCGCGCCCTGCGGTAGGTCAGGTGCGTGACGAGGTCGGTGCCCGAGGCGACGCCGACCCGTTCGAGGTCGACGCGCCCGACGCCCTCGAACAGCCGCTCACCCCTGCCGAGCAGCATCGGCGCGACGTGCAGCCGCAGCTCGTCGATCAGCCCGGCGGCCAGATACTGGTTCACCGTGTGCGCGCCGCCGGCGATCGCCACGTCGGCGTCGCCGGCCGCGGCGCGGGCCTGGGCCAGCGCCGACTCGATCCCGTCGGTGACGAAGTGGAACGTGGTGCCGCCGGCCAGCTTCACCGGCTCGCGCTCGTGGTGGGTGAGCACGAACACCGGCGCGTGGTACGGCGGCTCCTCGCCCCACCAGCCGGTCCAGCCCAGGTCCCAGGCGCCGCGGCCGGGGGTGAACATGTTGCGTCCCATGATGAAGGCGCCGGCCGCGGTGATCTTCTCGATCACGGCGGCGTGGGCCTCGGGCTCGTCGAACATCCACCGGTGCAGGTCGTCGCCGACGCCCTCGCCGAAGGGGTTGTCGTAGCTCTGGTTCAGACCGGCCACGAAACCGTCGACGGACATCGCCATGTCGCAGGTGACCTTGCTCATCTCACTTCTCCTGTCGTCTCGCGGATGGCCTGTCCGCCCGCTCGTGGAAGAGTCGGAGCCCGCCCGGCGTTCTCGACACCGTCGGCGAAAAAATCTCCGGCGATGTGAAGACGAATGATGGGAGGGCCCCCTCGATGCCTGTATCCCCAGGTGAGCGCATGATCGCTGATCTCTGGTTCGATCCGGCCTGTCCGTACACCTGGCTGACCTCACGCTGGCTGGTCGAGGTGAGCCAGGTGCGGCCGGTGGATCTGCGCTGGAACGTGTTGAGCCTGGCGGTGCTCAACGAGGGGCGCGAGGACGACCCGGAGAACGACCCCGAGGGCTACCTGTGGGTGCCGGTGCGCGTCTGCGCCGCCGTACGGCAGGAGCACGGGCACGAGGCGCTGGGCCGGTTCTACACCGCCCTGTGGACCAGCGGCGGCGACGGCCAGAACTGGATCGCCGACCTGCGGGTCGCGCTCAAGGCCGCCGGGCTGCCCGAGGAGCTGGCCGAGGCGGGCACGTCCACCGACTACGACGAGGCGGTGCGCGCCTCGCACGCCGAGGGCATCGCGCTGGTCGGCGACCACGTCGGCACGCCCATCGTGGCGGTCACCGGCGCGGCGGCCGAGCGGGTGGCGTTCTTCGGCCCGGTCATCTCCGAGGTGCCGCGCGGCGAGCAGGCCGGCCGGCTGTGGGACGGCACACTGCTGGTCGCGGGCACCCCCGGCTTCCACGAGCTCAAGGGCCGCCCGCTGGTGGAGCTGCCGCACTGAGGGCTCAGTCGCGGTCCCACGCGTACGGGTCCACGTAGATCACGTGGCCGCCGCGGTCGTCTGATTCGTCCACGATGTCGGTGCGGGGCGGGCGCTGCTGCCCGGGCTCCTTGACCAGCCGCGGCCGGGCCTGGGCCAGCGTCTCGGCGGCGGCCGAGGCGTGCTCGTCCTGCCAGTCTTCCCTGATGACCGGGATGGGCTGGGTGTCGGCCTCGGTGGCGTCCATCCAGTGGCCGGGCAGCGGGCGCGGGTCGGCCTCGGCCAGCCCGACCCTGCTGGCCGCCTTGGCGATCGCGGCTCCGGCCTTGCGCACCGGGACGGCGGCCTTGTCGAGCGGCGCCCTGGCCTTCTTGTTGAGCAGCAGCAGGTTGGTCACGCCCGCCGAGATGCCGGCGGCGACCCCGACCTCCAGCGCCACCGACAGGGCCACCTCCCACGGCGAGGGGCCGACCGCGGCCAGCCGCCCGCCGCCGATCGGGCCGCCGGACAGCGCCGCCAGGATCCCGGCCACGCCGCCGGTGCAGACCCCGGTGAAGAAGCCCCACAGCGGCGCGGCCTCGTACGACGGGGACGGCGAGATCCTGGCCACCATCACGCCCGCGACCGCGCCGGCCGCGAACGGCAGCGCGATCACCGCCATCATCCACGCGGGCACCGGACCGCTGTCGGGCAGCGCGCCCAGCATGGGCAGGCTCGGCACCGTGCCGAGCTGCACCCCGGTGGGCGCGACCAGCGTGTCGGCGCCCACCGCGAACCCGGGCCCGGCGATGTAGGACGAGGCCCAGATGACCCCGTTGAGCAGGTAGAGCAGTTGCAGCAGCAGGAGCAGCAGGCCGCCCACGAACCCCGGCGCGAGCACCTCGGACAGCTGCCTGACCTGGTCGAAGTTGAGCACGACCGCGACCAGCACCAGCGCGAGCCCGGCCGCGAGCTGCACCAGCGTGGCCACGGCGGTGCCGACGGTGACGGCGCGCACCCGCTCGGGCAGCAGCCGCAGCATCGCCCGCCACGGGCCGATCGTGCGCGCGGTGGCCAGCGAGCCGGCCAGGAACGCCAGGACGAAGTGGCTGAGCAGCGCCTCGCCGATGAACGGCTGGGTGACGTCGTTGCGTGCCACGAGCGCGATCAGGCCGGCCAGCATCGCGTAGGGCGCGGCCAGCGAGACGCCGGCCTGCACCACCAGCACCCACTGGGCGCGACGGCGGGCGCTGGCCTGCTCGCGCGGGCTGTTCTTGGGCAGCCGGGCGGGCAGCCGCAACCGCAGGTCGGCGTCGCGGGCCATCCAGCGCCCGGCCCGGTACAGCAGCATGGCGGGCAGGATCATCAGGCCGAGCGGCAGCAGCCCGACCCGGCCGCCGGGAATGGCGAAGCCGGCGTGGTGCGCGGCCAGCCAGAGCTGGGCGGCGGTGCGGAACACGCCGGGCAGCCCGGCGCCGAGCGCGCCTGAGCCCGCCGCGCTCGGCGCGGCGATCCAGCCGATCAGCGTGAGCGTGGTGAGCACCGCCAGGCCGACGCCCAGGGCGATGGCCGCGGCGAGCATCCCCGACACGGGCAGCGGCCGCCGCGTCTCGTCGTCGTTGTCGCTCGAGACCCCGGGCAGCTTGCCGAGAACGGATTTGGGGGCCGTCCGCAGCTGGTCGAGAATCGCCGTCACAGTAAGCGATTTTCTCAAGCTTTCCCGACCACCGCTTGGTTGACGCGCCGCCCCCGCCTGGTTTCCGGGCCCAATTCGCCGGATCTTTATGTCCGAACCGCCCGATCTAGCCGACGACGGTGCGGGTGTCCCCGTCGATCACCACGGCCTGGCCGTCGCTGATGGCGATGAACGGGATGTGGTGTGCGATGAAGTACTCGACCGAGCGGTCGATCTCGGCGGACTCGACGTGGTCGGAGCGGTAGTGCGGCGCGACGACGTACGGCAGGACGCCCAGCGCGTCCCACTCCAGCACGGTGTCCTCGTAGCCGGGCGGGACGAACGAGGGGTTGTCGATCTCGCCCTCGATTCCGCGCAGGGTCGGCCCGAGCATGCACGGGCCCGCGCTGTAGCCGCCGTAGACCACCGCGTCGTCGGCCAGCAGCCGCCTGATCACGTCGTCGGCGCCGCTGGCGGTGAACGCCCGGCGCAGCACGAACGCGCTGCCGCCCCTGACGTAGATCAGGTCGACCCCCGACAGCACCTCGGCCAGGGCCTCCTGGCGGCCGAAGTAGTCGCGCAGGTCCACCTCGAACGGCCGCAGCCCGACGCTCTCCAGCTCGTCGATCTCCCGCTTCAGCGACGCCGCTCTGGCCTCGGCGTCCTTGTAGTCGTCGGCGTTGAGTATCAGCGCGGTGCGCCGGCCGTCGCCGAGCAGTCTCAGCAGCTCGTCGGGACGGTTGCCGATGCGGAAGGACGACAGGTAGAGCCTCATGACCACTCCGGGGAAGATCTTTGGACGGAGGCCGCGAACGCTACCAGTTCCCCGCGAACGCCCGCCCCCCGAAATCCAGTGAAAAAGGGAGAAGCCCCGCTCCGGCGCGCGGAACGGGGCTTCGACCGGCGAACGGCTAGCGAGCCTGCATGATCTCGCGCATGAGGCGGGCCGTCTCCGACGGAGTCTTGCCGACGCGGACGCCGACCTTCTCCAGGGCTTCCTTCTTGGCCTGCGCGGTGCCGGCCGAGCCGGACACGATGGCGCCGGCGTGGCCCATGGTCTTGCCCTCGGGGGCGGTGAAGCCCGCGACGTAGGCGACCACCGGCTTGGTGACGTGCTTCTCGATGTAGGCCGCGGCCCGCTCCTCGGCGTCGCCGCCGATCTCACCGATCATCACGATCGCGTCGGTGGCCGGGTCGTCCTGGAAGGCCTGCAGCGCGTCGATGTGCGTGGTGCCGATGACCGGGTCGCCGCCGATGCCCACGGCGGTCGAGAAGCCGAAGTCGCGCAGCTCGTACATGAGCTGGTAGGTGAGCGTGCCCGACTTGGAGACCAGGCCGATGCGGCCGGCGGTGGTGATGTCGGCCGGGATGATGCCCGCGTTGGAGGCGCCGGGGGAGGCGATGCCGGGGCAGTTCGGGCCGATGATGCGGGTCTTGTTGCCCTTCTCCACCGCGTACGCCCAGAACTCGGTGGAGTCGTGGACCGGCACGCCCTCGGTGATCACGACGCAGAGCGGGATCTCCGCGTCGATGGCCTCCTTGACGGCGTCCTTGGTGAAGGCCGGGGGCACGAACACGACCGACACGTCGGCGCCGGTCTGCTCGATGGCCTCCTTGACCGTGCCGAACACGGGCAGGCCCTCGTGGGTGGTGCCGGCCTTGCGTGCGTTCACGCCGCCCACGACGCGGGCGCCGGAGGCGAGCATGCGGCGGGTGTGCTTGGTGCCCTCGCCGCCCGTCATGCCCTGAACGATGATCTTGCTGTTCTCAGTCAACCAGATGGCCATGAGTTACGCACCTACCGCAGCGAGCTCGGCGGCCCGCTTGGCCGCGTCGTCCATCGTGTCTACCAGCTCGACGCGCGGGAGCGCGGCGTCGGCCAGGATCTGCCGCCCGAGCAGGGCGTTGTTGCCGTCGAGGCGGACCACCAGCGGGTGGGTCACGGCCTCGCCGCGGCTCTCCAGCAGCTTGAACGCCGAGACGATGCCGTTGGCGACCGCGTCGCAGGCGGTGATGCCGCCGAACACGTTCACGAAGATCGACTTCACGCTCGGGTCGGAGAGGATGATCTCCAGGCCGGCCGCCATGACCTCGGCCGAGGCGCCGCCGCCGATGTCGAGGAAGTTGGCGGGGGACGGCTTGCCGGGGAACTGCTCACCGGCGTAGGCGACCACGTCGAGCGTGGACATGACCAGGCCGGCGCCGTTGCCGATGATGCCGACATCGCCGTCGAGCTTGACGTAGTTGAGGTCCTTCTCCTTGGCCCTGGCCTCGAGGGGGTCTTCCGCCGCCTTGTCGGCCAGCGCCTCGTGATCGGCCTGGCGGAAGGCCGCGTTCTCGTCGAGCGTGACCTTGCCGTCGAGTGCCTTCACCTGGCCGTCGGCCGACAGGATCATCGGGTTGACCTCGACGAGCGTGGCGTCCTCGTCGACGAAGCAGCACCAGAGCTTCTCGATGAGCTCGGCGGCGCCGTCGAGCGACTTCTCCGGCAGGCCGCCCGCGGCCGCGATCTCGCGGGCCGTGACGCGGTCGACGCCCTTCAGCGCCGACACCGGCACCTTGGCGACCTTCTCCGGCGTGCTGTGGGCCACTTCCTCGATGTCCATGCCGCCCGCGGCGGAGCAGATGGCGAGGAAGGTGCGGTTCGCGCGGTCGAGCAGGAAGGAGAAGTAGTACTCCTCCGCGATCGCGCTGGCCTCCTCCACGAGCACCTTGTGGACCGTGTGGCCCTTGATGTCCATGCCCAGAATGGCATCGGCCTTGTTGACGGCGTCGGCGGCGTCGTCGGCCACCTTCACGCCGCCCGCCTTACCGCGGCCACCGGTCTTCACCTGGGCCTTGACGACGACGCGGCCGGTCAACTCCTCGGCCGCCGCCCGCACCTCCTCCACGGTGTGGGCGACGATGCCGCGCGGCACCGGGATGCCGTAGTCCGCGAAGAGCTCCTTCGCCTGATGTTCGAACAGGTCCACGAGGGTCCGTCCTTGCTAATCCGACTGATGTTCGACGGCCCGGTTCACCCCGTGCGTGCGTGCCGGGCGTTTCCGCCAGTGAAGCCTAGCCCCAAGCTCGACCTGCCCAGGTCATCGGGTCGTGGTTCTCCCACTATGTGACGGTGATCTCACTTCTGGACGATGACATCTGCACGAAATGTGCACCGTTTCGGATCCACATTCCTTGATGTCCGATATACGAACGTGATCTTCGATTGGCAGGCTTTCACTCCCCCAACGCTCGAATCGAAGGATGCCATGAAGCGAAACATCGCGGTATCCATTCGGAGCCGGACGGGGACGCGAAGTAACGATCGAGACCGTTCCGCACAGCGGTTGGCGCGCGCCGCCATTCTCGGCGTGCACTTGGAGTCGCCGGATATTTCCGGCGGTGCTCCCCCATTCGTCCGTCCCGGGCAAGTGGACCCCCTCGCGCTTCTCACGACGAGAGGCGCCTACTTCCAAGGAACCCCATGAAGCGAATTCTCACGGGACTCGCGCTGGCCGCCGCGGCGACCCTGGTCGCCACGCCCCCGGCGCAGGCCGCACCGGTGGACCCGGTCAAGGCGCTGAAGAAGCAGTTCGTCGCCGGTCACGGGGTGCGCATTTCCGAGACCTCCGTGATCAAGGCCGACGGCAAGAACGCCGGGACCATGAAGACGACCGGCACGTTCGCCTTCGGCAAGAAGGGCGTCGCCGCCTCCGACCTGAGGAACCGCACCACGGACGACGCGGCGGCCGGCCTCACGCCGAGCCGGGTGATCACGATCGGCGGCCACAGCTACGCCCAGGGCGGGGTCTTCAGCGAGGACCTGCCCGAGGGCAAGAAGTGGGTGCGCTACCCCGGCGAGGCCACCGGCACCACCTTCAACCAGATGCTCGACGTGCTGAACCCGAAGATGCTCAAGGTCTTCGTGGCGAAGGCCAAGAGCTTCAAGGGCGGCACGTACCGGGGCGCGATCACGTTCAGCGAGCTCAGCAAGCTCAACGGCACGAAGATGGGCGGCTCGCTCGGCAAGATCAAGTTCAACTACCGCATCACCGTGAACTCCAAGGGCCTGGTCAACCGCCTGGTGAGCGACTGGACCATGGACTTCGGCATTCTCGGCAAGTTCACCTCCATCACCGACACCCGCTACACCGGCTGGGGGTCCAAGGTGACGGTCAAGGCGCCGCCGGCGGACCAGGTGATCACTCCGGAGGAGGCCGGGCCGGACAGCGGGATCCCGCAGGACATCCCGGACAACTCGATCAGCTCGCTGGGCAAGGTCAACTAGCCCCGGGCTCCCGCGATTCCTCTGGCTTTCCCCCTCGAAGCGAAGGAACCCCGCATGAAGCGAATCATCGCCGGCCTGGCCCTGGCCACGTCGGTGGCGCTGGTCACGTCGGCGGCGCCGGCTTCCGCGACCCCGGCGCCTGCCGCGCCGAAGGACCCGGTCGCCGCGGTGAAGAAGCAGCTCGTCCCCGGCAAGGGCGTGAAGTTCACCGAACGCACGACCATCATCGACGGCGACGAACGCAGCGTCTTCGTCCGCCGCAGCGGCATGCTGCGATTCAGCAGGTCGGGCATCGCCGCCTCGGACATCACGGCCAAGTCGAACCTCAAGGCCAGTGAGATGGACGAGGACGCGCCCGACATGCTCAAGGCGATGGCCAAGCCGGAGCGCACCATCAAGATCGGCAACACCGCCTACGTCTCAGGCGGCATCCTGTCGGCGTCGATGCCCGAGGGCTCGACCTGGTTCAAGATGCCCAAGGGGCCGCACGGCGGCATGCTCGGCATGTACGGCCAGCCGGTCAACATCGCCGAGCCCGCCACGCTGAAGGCCCTGCTCCAGACCGGCAAGCCCACGCGCGACGGATACAGCGGCAAGATCACGGTCGGGGCGCTGTACAAGGTCTCCCCCTGGTACCGCTCCATGAGCATCCTGATGATCAAGCCGTCGGTCAAGCAGGCCAAGAACCCGATCTCCTGGCGGCTCAGCGTCAACGCCAAGGGGCTGCCCATCCGCCTGGTGACGACGTTCGCGTCGAACGCGCTCGGCCCGAGCGCCGGCGACGGCACCGACCGCAGCGTCGACACCCGCTACACCGGGTGGGGCGGCAAGATCACCATCAAGGCCCCGCCGGCGGACCAGGTCACCGACGAACTCAACGACTAGGAGGACGCCGCCTGCCCGCCGGCGGGCAGGCGGCGCGCCACGGAAGGAACGGTATGAAGCGTTTACTGGCCGCGGTGGCGCTGGTCGCCGCCACGGCGTTCCTCGCCCCCGCACCGGCCGCGGCGGCGGCCCCCGCCGACCCGGTGAAGGCACTTGAGCGGCAGTACGTGCCCGGGCACGGCGTGGAGTTCGTCCTGCGGGAGACCTCGGTCGGCCGCCGCCGGACGACCTCGTTCACGATGAGCGGCGAGCTGGAGTTCGACCGGTCGGGCGTGGTCGCCGCCGACGTCAGCGTGCGCGGCCTGGACGATCTGCTGGGCAAGAACTTCAAGAAGATCCGCTTCCTCTACGCGGACCGCCGACTCTACATACGCCCCGTGGGAACCAAGGAGGGGCTGCCCGAGGGCAAGTCCTGGGTCCGGCTCCCTGCGGGCGACTCCGACGGCGAAATCTTCGACTTCGACACGATCAGGCCCTCCGCGTTGAAGACCCTGATCTCGCGGGCCACGAGCGTCAAGGACCGCACCTACCGAGGGGCGCTGAGCGGCAAGCACGCCGAGGCGGTGTCCGGAGGCAGCGGCCGGTTCTCCTACCTGCTGACCCTCTACTCCACCGGCCTGCCCAAGCGCTCGGTCTTCCACTGGAAGTCCGACAACGAAATACTCGGGCCGCGTGACCACTACAGCGAGATGCGCTTGACGAACTGGGGCATGAAGGTCGACATCGCGCCTCCGTCCGAGGACCAGGTGATCGACACCGACGACCTCAGTCCCTTGATCCTGGAAGAGCTCTCCGAGATCCCGGACGGCGCGATCAGCTCCCTGGGCAGATAGCCCCCGATCGCCTCTCCCGCCGACCGACGGGAGAGGCGTCAGGTGAGCCTCAGCCCGCGAGCCGCTGGTCGCGGATGGCCGCCCAGTCGAGCGAGTGCTTGATCCCCTCCTCGATCGAGAAGCGCGCCTCCCATCCGAGCAGCCGCCGCGCGCGGTCGCTGCGCGTGTACGCGCCCGCCACGTCGCCCGGCCTGGCGTCGGTCTCGACCACCTCGACGGGACGGTCGGCCACCCGGTTGAACGCCTCGGCCAGCTCGCGCACGGTGGTGCCGGCGCCGGTGCCCAGGTTGATCACGTCGGTGTCCAGCTCGTCGAACGCGCGCAGCGCCGCCACGTGCGCGAGCGCCAGGTCCCAGACGTGGATGTAGTCGCGGATGCCCGAGCCGTCGCGGGTCGGGTAGCCGGTGCCGGTGATCTGGAACGGCACGCCGTCCTCGTACGCCTGGATCATCTTGCCCAGCGCGTGGCTGGGGCGGCGCAACTGCAGGCCGGTGCGCATCCGCGGGTCGGCGCCGATCGGGTTGAAGTAACGCAAGGACAGGATCTTGATGGGCTGGGTGGCCGCGATGTCGCGGAACATCGCCTCGCACACGGCCTTGGTGGTCGCGTACGGGCTCTGCGGCGCCAGCGCGGACTCCTCGTCCACCGTGTGGTCGTCGCCGGCCTGGTAGATCGACGCGGACGAGCTGAAGATCAGGCGTTCGCAGCCGTTACGCAGCAGGTGATCGACGAACTCCAGGCTCTTGGCCACGTTCGCCCGGTAGTAGCCGACCGGGTCGGCCACGGAATCCGGCACCACGATGAGCGCGGCACAGTGAATGACCGCCGAAATATCCGGATTCTCGGCGAATATCTTGTCGACCAGGGCGCCGTCGCTGATATCGCCCTCGTAGAACGTCCGCCCCTCGGCGAACTCGCGCCGCCCGGTCACCAGGCTGTCGAGAATCACCGGCGTGATCCCCGCGTCCAGGCACGCCGACGCGACCGTGCTCCCGATGTAACCCGCCCCACCCGAAATCAAAACACGCATCCCAGCACCCTATTTCGGTTCCCGGGTTCCATGTCCGGATTCCTTGACGGTCACGAGCGCGGTGGGGGCCCAAAAGCAGGCCGAATCAGGACGCGACGGCGTGTCGTGACCCGGCCTTGATCTGCGGTGGTCAGGATGCCTCGAATGACGCCGATCCCGTTACGCCGGTGGCTCACCGTCTCGCTGGCCGTCGCCATGTTTCTCACCTCGTCCCCGGCGCCGGTCGCCGCGGCCGCGCCGCCCGACCCGGTCGAGGCGCTGAAGTCCCAGTTCGCCGCCGGCCGCGGGATCAGGGTGGCGGAACGGGTCGACGGCACCGAGGTCAAGTTCCGCGGCACGGTCGGCTTCGGGCCCAAGGGCGCGGTGGCCGTGGACGTCAGCGGCAGGAACTACACGGTCGCCGGGCGGCGCGTCGTGATCGTCAGGGGCGTCATCTACGCCCAGCCGGACGGCCGGCGCGGCGCGCGGAAGCGGTGGACCAGGACCAGCGGCGCCGACCCGGTCTCGCCCGAGGTCGTCTTCGCCCAGCGGGCGATCGTCTTCGACCCGGTCGCGTTGCAGGGGTTGTTGTCGACCACCACGTCCAGGCGGCCCGGCGGGCTGGTCGACGGGGCGCCGACCACCGTCTACCGGGGGGTGCTGACGTACGCGGTGGGCACGCCCGCGCCCGTGAGCAGGGACGGCGTCAGGTACGGCGAGTCCGGGGTGCGCATGCACTGGAAGCTCTGGCTGGACGGCAGGGGGCTGGCCAGGCGGCTGGTGAGCACGGTCTACCCGCGTCCCGGCGAGCCGGCGTCGGCCAAGCGGGTGGTGCGCACCCGCTTCAGCGACTGGGGCGCGCGCGTCACCATCAGCGCGCCGCCCAAGTCGCAGGTGGACGACTGGCACGTGCCGTGAGCGCCGGGCAACAGGTCCTGACGGGCAGGGGGCTGGCCGGGAACCGCATCGCGTGCGACATTTCGAGCTATGGGCAGGGACGTGCCAGTCGTGGTGTTCAGCCGCGACGATCGCCGTAGATACCGGGAAAAAGTCCACCAATGCCTCGACGTGTTCGCGCAGATGCTCCGCGAATCCCGCTTCGAGGACGATCGCCCGCTGGCCGGTCTGGAGATCGAGCTCAACATCGTCGACGCCGACGGCGAGGCCGCCATGCGCAACGCCGAGGTGCTGGCCGCCATCGAGCAGCCGGACTGGGCCACCGAGCTGGGCCAGTTCAACATCGAGATCAACGTCGAGCCCCAGGACCTGGGCGGCGAAGGCGCGCTCCGCCTGGAGAACGACGTCAGGGCCAGGCTCAACCACGCGGAATCGCGCGCCAACTCCCAGAATGGGCACCTGGTGCTCATCGGCATCCTGCCCACCCTGCGCGAGCAGGACATCGGCGAGGGCACGCTGTCGTCCAACCCCCGCTACCGGCTGCTCAACGAGCAGATCTTCGCGGCCCGCGGCGAGGACCTGCACCTGTGCGTCGAAGGCGTCGAACGCCTCGACACCCACGCCGACAGCGTCGCGCCCGAGGCCGCCTGCACCAGCGTGCAACTGCACCTGCAGGTCAGCCCGGACGCCTTCGCCGCGCACTGGAACGCCGCCCAGGCCATCGCCGGACCGCAGGTCGCGGTGGCCGCCAACTCCCCCTACCTGTTCGGCAAGGAACTGCATCGCGAGACCAGGATCACGCTGTTCGAGCAGGCCACGGACACCCGTCCGGCGGAGCTGAAGGCCCAGGGCGTGCGGCCGCGCGTCTGGTTCGGCGAGCGCTGGATCACCAGCGTCTTCGACCTGTTCGAGGAGAACGTCCGCTACTACCCGGCGCTGCTGCCGCTGTGCGAGGACGAGGACCCGCGCGCGGAGCTGCGGCAGGGCCGCATCCCGCAGCTGGCCGAGCTGACCCTGCACAACGGCACGATCTACCGCTGGAACCGGCCGGTGTACGCGGTCGTGGACGGGCTGCCGCACCTGCGCGTGGAGAACCGGGTGCTGCCCGCCGGCCCGACCGTGCTCGACATCGCGGCCAACGCCGCCTTCTACTACGGCCTGATGCGGGTGCTGCCGTACGCCGAGCGCCCGATCTGGAGCCAGATGTCCTTCCAGGCCGCCGAGGACAACCTGACCTCGGCGGCCAGGCACGGGCTGGAGGCCCGCCTGTACTGGCCGGGGATGGGCGAGGTGCCCGCCGCCGAGCTGATCCTGCGCCGCCTGCTGCCGCTGGCGCGCGAGGGCCTGGCCAGGTGGGGCGTGGCCGCGCCCGTCGCCGACCGGCTGCTCGGCGTCATCGAGGGACGCTGCCTGACCGGCAGGACGGGGGCGACCTGGCAGGTGGACAAGGTCCGCGCGCTCGGCGGCGACAGGCACGAGGCGTTACGCGCGATGACCCTGGAGTACATCCGGCGGATGCACGGCAACGACCCGGTGCACACGTGGGACGTATGAGGCCCGCGGCCCGCCTCCTGACGCTCGCGCCGGCGCTGCTGCTGCTCGCGTCCTGCGGTCTCGCCGGGCCCGGCCCGCGCGAGACCTCCATGGACGCCGCCGGCGCCGACACCTTCGAGCAGGACGTCGCCACGGCACGCACCCTGACGGAGGCGTTCTGGAAGGACCGGTTCGCCAGGCAGGGGCTCGCCTACCGCCCGATCTCCGCGTTCATCCCGTACGACGGCAGGTCGGGACCGCGCTGCGGCGACGAGAGCCCGGTGCCGAACAACGCCTTCTACTGCCCGGCCGGCCACTTCATCGCCTTCGACCGGGTCTGGATGGAGGCGCTGCGGGAGGAGATGGGCGACGGATCCGTCTACCTGATCATCCCGCACGAGTTCGGGCACGCGGTGCAGGCGCAGCTCCGTACCGAGTTCGAGCTGAACGTGCAGGTGGAACTGCAGGCCGACTGCTACGCGGGCGGCACGCTCTCGGCGCTGGTCGAATCGGGACAGCTGATAGCCCAGCCGGGTGACGCGGACGAGCTGCTGCTCAGCCTGGAGGCGGCCGGCGACCCCACCGACGACTGGCTGGACCCGAGCGCGCACGGCACCGCCGAGCAGCGTCAGGCCGCGTTCACCACGGGATACGAGAACGGGGTTGGCGCCTGCTGAGGGTGTACGCGCGGGTCAGCCCAGAGGATGATGTGCGCGGGCCCGCCGTCGCCCTAACGTTGGGGGCATGCCACTGGAGAAGATCGGCTGGCTGCGCAGGGGAGCGTGCAGATCCAGCGACCCTGAACTCTTCTTCCCGCTCGCGCCCTCCCCCGCTCAGGAGGCGCGGGCCAAGGCGGTCTGCGCGCGTTGCCAGGTCGCCGAGGAGTGCCGCGCCTACGCCTTACGCGCCGGAGAGACCGAGGGGATCTGGGGCGGGCTCACCCCTGAGGAACGCCGCCGCAGCCGGTTTCCGGCCGGCTGGCGCCGCTCCGCGGCCTCCTGACGCCGTAGCCTTGCAAGGGTGCTGCTGCGCTCGATCGCCGTGCTCACCGCGGCCAACGTCATGAACAACAAGGTCGCGCCGAGGCTCGGCCCGCTGACCTCCGCCGCCGCGACCGCCGCCCTGGTGGCGATGGCCCGCAGGTCGGGGCTGTCGTGGGAGGAGCTGGGCTTCGAGCGCGGCCGCCGCGGCGCGGTCACCGGCGGTGCGCTGGCGGCCGCCGTCGCCGCCGTCTACACCGCGGGCATCGCCATGCCGCGCACCAGGCCGCTCTTCCACGACGAGCGCGCGCTGTCGCTCACCCGCGCCCGCGCGCTGGAGGAGGCGCTGGTCCAGGTGCCGTTCGGCACGGTGCTGCTGGAGGAGGTGGGCTTCCGCGGCGCGCTGTACGGCATGCTCAGGCAGCGGCACGGCACGGCCGCCGCGACGGCGCTCTCCTCGGCGCTGTTCGGGCTCTGGCACATCCTGCCGTCGATCGACATGGCCCGCGCCAACCCGGCGCTGGGCGCGCTGACCGCCGGCGAGTCGCCCGCCCACCTCGACACGGCCAGGGTGGTGGCGGGCGCGGTCGTCTCGACAGCGGCGGCCGGCGTGCTGTTCTGCGAGCTGCGCCGCCGGTGCGGGCTGCTCGCCCCGTCGATGCTGCACCTGGCGACCAACTCGCTCGGCTACCTGTTCGCCCGCATCTCCTGGAAGTCCGAGCAGCCGAAGGCTCAGGCGGTCGGCACGACCTGGAAACCCTCCGCGTAGCGGCCCTCGCCGAAGCCGGCCTGCTCGGCCCAGGCGGCGAAGCGCGACCTGACGAAGTCGGTGAAGCCCTCGACGTGCGACACCTGGCTGACGTGCGACAGCAGGGCGGCGAGCTTGCGGTCCATGGAGTCGGTGACGTCCACCCAGTGGTTCGGGGTGGAGCCGCCGTTCAGCCAGACCTCGCGCACCGTCCACGCCTCCAGCCCCTCCTCCTTGATCAGCTCGGGGAAGGCGTAGGGGTTGCGCGCGTCGGGGTAGACGGCGTCGAGCGCGGCGCCGCCGACCGCGCGGTGGTCGGGGTGGCTGGGCGCGATGAACTGGTAGTTGCGGTCCGGGTGGTGGGTGATCACCAGATCGGGGCGCACCTGGCGGATCACGCGGGAGATGTCGCGGCGCAGTTCCAGCGAGGGCACCACGGTGCCGTCGGAGTAGCCGAGGAAGCGCACGTCCGTGACGCCGACGGCCTTGGCGGCGGCCAGCTGCTCGGCCCGGCGCAGCTCGGCCATGCCGGTGTTGTCCAGCGTGCGCTCGTTGCCGCCCGCGTCGCCGTCCGTGACCAGCAGGTACGTGACCTCGACGCCCTTGTCGGCGAACAGCGCGACGGTGCCCGCGCAGCCGAAGTCGGCGTCGTCGGGGTGGGCGGTCACGACGAGCACCCTGTTGATCTCGTTCTCCGACAGCATGGTCTCCCTCTCATCGCCTCTTCGGGTGAACAAATGTCCTCTTCGGTGGACAACCGGCACCCCGCCGCCGCCATTCCGGGCGCCGATTGTCAGTGGGGCGTCTTAACCTAGGTGCGTGCCGACCCAAGTCTCTGTTGACCACCCCTTGCTCGATGGCCTCAACCCGCAGCAGCGCGAGGCCGTGATCCATCATGGCAGTCCGCTGCTGATCGTGGCAGGGGCCGGTTCCGGCAAGACTCGGGTGCTCACGCATCGCATCGCCTACCTGCTGGCCGAGCGCGACGTCCACCCGGGCGAGATCCTGGCGATCACGTTCACCAACAAGGCCGCCAGAGAGATGAAGGAGCGCATCGACAAGCTCGTCGGCCCGCGTTCCAAGGCCATGTGGGTGATGACGTTCCACAGCGCCTGCATGCGCATCCTGCGCCGCGAGGCCAAGCGGCTCGGCTTCCCCTCCAGCTTCTCCATCTACGACCAGGCCGACTCCCAGCGGCTGATGGCGATGGTGTGCAGGGAGATGGATCTCGACCCCAAGCGCTACCCGCCGCGCTCGTTCTCCGCCCAGGTCAGCAACTTCAAGAACGAGCTGATCGACTACGAGACCGCGCTGGACAAGGCCGGCTCGCACCTGGAGAAGACGCTCGCGCAGGCGTACAAGGCCTATCAGCTCAAGCTGACCGAGGCCGGCGCGATGGACTTCGACGACATCATCATGAACACGGTCACGCTCTTCCAGCTCTTCCCCGAGGTGGCCGAGCACTACCGGATGCGGTTCAGGCACGTGCTGGTCGACGAGTACCAGGACACCAACCACGCCCAATACATCCTGATCAGGGAGCTGGTCGGGCATCCCGAGGTGCGCACCGCCGACGGCGACGTGGTGCGCCAGGGCGCCGACATGTCCGAGCTGTGCGTGGTCGGCGACGCCGACCAGTCGATCTACGCCTTCCGCGGCGCGACGATCCGCAACATCCTGGAGTTCGAGCGCGACTACCCCGAGGCGCGCACGATCCTGCTGGAGCAGAACTACCGCTCGACCCAGAACATCCTGGCCGCCGCCAACGCGGTCATCTCGCGCAACGAGTCGCGCAAGCCGAAGAACCTCTGGTCCGACCAGGGCGACGGGCCGAAGATCGTCGGCTACGTGGCCGACAACGAGCACGACGAGGCCGTGTTCGTGGCCCAGGAGGTCGACAGGCTCAGCGACGAGGACGACGTCAAACCGGGCGACGTGGCCGTCTTCTACCGCACCAACGCGGCCTCCCGCGTGTTCGAGGAGATCTTCATCCGCACCGGGCTGCCGTACAAGGTGGTCGGTGGCGTGCGCTTCTACGAGCGCAAGGAGGTCAAGGACCTGCTGGCCTACCTGCGCGTGCTGGCCAACCCGAACGACGTGGTGTCGCTGCGGCGCATTCTCAACGTGCCCAAGCGCGGCATCGGCGATCGCGCCGAGGCGATGATCGAGGCGCTGTCGTCGCGTGAGCGCGTCTCGTACTGGGAGGCGCTGCGCCGCGCCGACGAGGCGTACGGCATGGCCACCCGCTCGCTCAACGCGGTGCGCGAGTTCGTCGCGCTGGTGGAGGAGCTGATCGCCAAGGCCGAGGGCATGCCGCCGTCCGCGCTGGCCGAGGAGATCCTGGTGGCCACCGGCTACCGGACCGAGCTGGAGGCGTCGGAAGACCCGCAGGACGAATCCAGGCTGGAGAACCTCAACGAGCTCATCTCGGTGGCCTCGGAGTTCGAGGAGGCCAACCCCGAGGGCACGCTGGTGGAGTTCCTGGAGCAGGTGTCGCTGGTGGCCGACGCCGACCAGATCCCCGAGCTCCGCGACGCCGACGGCGGGCAGGGCGTGGTCACGCTGATGACCCTGCACACCGCCAAGGGCCTGGAGTTCCCCGTGGTGTTCCTGACCGCGATGGAAGACGGCGTGTTCCCGCACATCAGGTCGCTGGGCGAGCCCAAGGAGCTGGAGGAGGAGCGCCGGCTGGCCTACGTCGGCATCACCCGGGCCCAGCAGCGGCTCTACGTCACGCGCGCGGCCGTGCGCAGCTCGTGGGGCGCGCCGTCGTTCAACCCGGCCTCGCGGTTCGTCGGCGAGGTGCCGAAGCAGCTCATCGACTGGCGTACCGACCCGGGCAAGACCGCCTGGAACGCGGCCACCCGCAGGGAGCCCGCCGCGCGTCCGGCGCCGAAGAGCGGCGGGCGCACGGTGCCCGTGCTCAACCCCGGTGACCGGGTCTCGCACGACGCGTTCGGGCTGGGCACGGTGGTGTCCGTCGACGGCGTGGCGGAGAAGACCAAGGTCAAGATCGACTTCGGCAGCGGGGGCGAGAAGACTCTGCTGCTGGCGTACGCGCCGCTGGAGAAGCTCTGACTTTCGTCATCGGCCGGGCATGATCATTGTCATGTCCAGCCGGTGACACAGCGGACTAACCCCGCCGGAGCGGTTGAGTCAGGCTGATGCCATGATTCTTCGCCGATCCACGCAGATCGAACAGGGGGCCGCGCGTCCGACCCGCGGCATGCGAATGATCGTCACGGCGGCGCTGGGCACGCTGCTCGCCACGGGGTCACTGGTGGCGCCCGCGCACGCGGCCGCGTCGACGCAGGCGCCGGCCTCCCAGGGCACCGCGCTCGACCGCCAGGCGCTGCGTCAGACCCTCGACGCCATCCACCAGGCCGGGATGTACGGCACCTACTCCAGCGTCCGCGACGGCGGCCAGAGCTGGCAGGGCGCGTCGGGCGTCGCCGACGTGGCCACCCGCCGCCCGGTGCGCCCGGACATGCGGCACCGGGTGGGCAGCGTCACCAAGACCTTCACCGCGGTCGCCGTCCTGCAGCAGGTGGCGCGCGGCGCCATCGAGCTCGACGCGCCGGTGAGCCGCTACCTGCCCGGCCTCATCCCTGGCGAGCGCGGCGACCAGGTCACCGTCCGGATGCTGCTCAACCACACCAGCAACATCGCCGACCACGTCGGGGGCGCGTTCCCGTCGCTGATGGTGGGCTCGCCGCAGAGCATCGACGACAACCGCTTCCACACCTTCCCGCCCACCGAGCTGGTCAGGCTCGGGCTCGAAGCGCCGGCGACGGGCACGCCGGGCGTGGCGCCGGGCTCGTACTCGAACACCAACTACGTGATCGCCGGGCTGCTGCTGGAGAAGGTGACCGGTGTCACGGCCGAGCAGTACATCACCAGGAACGTCATCCGCCGGGCCGGGCTGCACCACACCTCGTTCCCGCGCTCGCCGTACCTGCACGGGCCGCACTCCAAGGCGTACGAGTCGCTGTTCGGGCTGATCGACCCGCCGCGCGACTACAGCGTGTACGACATGTCGTGGGCCGGCGTGGCGGGCTCGCTGGTCTCCACCATGGACGACCTCAACCGCTTCTACCGCGCCCTGCTCACCGGCCGGCTGATCGGCCCGGCCGAGCTGGCCGAGATGCAGAAGACGGTGCCGGTGCGGGTCGGTGGCGGGCAGCTCGAATACGGCCTCGGCCTCTACCCGCTCGACCTGCCGTGCGGACGGTTCTGGGGCCACGACGGCGGTGTGTTCGGCATGGGCACGATCGCCCTGTCCAGCGCCGACGGCACCCGCCAGATCGCCAACGGCATCAACCTGATGAAGTACCAGCGCATCGACGAGAACGGCAACATCGAGCCGAGCCCGATCGACTACGCGATGGGCACCCATCTGCTGGTGTCGCTGTGCGGCACGGCCGACGCGGCCAGGACCGCGCAGGCGGCGCCGCCGATCAACCTGTTCCCGACGTCCGGGCTGCCGGTGAAGCGGTAGGCGTCACCGGGTGACGCGCTGAACCCACGGAGGGCCGCCCGCGACGGGCGGCCCTCCGT
>NZ_JABCPZ010000178.1 GCF_013283785.1 Nonomuraea antri | reverse complement strand
GGGCTGACGTGGGGGACGGGGAGCGATGGCGGGCCGACTTCGCGGCCGTCTGCGACGACCTGCGCGCGGCCCTGACGAACGCACCGCCGGCACCCGGCGAGCTCGCCCACGTCCTCGCCCGCTCACTCGGCCACCTCACCTACGCCGCCCACCTGGTGACCGAGTCGCTCGGGCATTTCAAACAGGCCGCCCGCCACGCGCCCGATCCCGCGGCGGCCGCGGCGGACTTGCGTACCGCCGCCCAGACCGTGTTCGCCGTGGGTCTCGCTCGCTGGGCCTACGACCTGCTGCTGGAGTCCGCCGAGCGGGCCGGGGCCGCGGGCGCGTTCGAGGCGCGGACGGTCGCGCTGGCCCAGGCGGTCGTCATCGCCAACAGGTTCATCTCCGGCTTTCCCGACCCGGTGCCTGAACAGCGGTTACACGCCCTCCTCACCGACGCACTGTCCGCCGCCGGTTCGGGTACCGCCCTGTCCGACGCGTCGGCGACCGCCGGTCCGCATACGGCCCTCGCTGATGCGCCGACCGCCGCCGCTCCGGGCACCGCTCTCTCCGACGCGCTGTCCGTCGCCGGTCCGCATACCGCCCCCGCCGACGCGGCGGCCGTCGCCGGTTCGGGTGCTGGCCTCTCCGACGCGCTGTCCGCCGCTGGTCCGCGTACCGCTCCGGCCGACGCGACGGCCGTCGCCGGTCCGCATGCCGCCCCCGCCGATGCGTTGTCCGTCGCTGGTCCAGGTACCGCTCTCTCCGACGCGGCGGCCACTGCCGGGCAGCCGCGTGACTCCGAGGTCGCCGTCCCTGTGATCACGGGTCCCGTCGTGGCCGCCCATTTGGCCGCTGCCGCCGCCTGGAACACCGGCCCGTCCAGCTCCCGTCCCGATCCCGGCCGGACCGAGGTCGCCGTCGCGGCCGCTCGCGCGACCGGTGACCCCGTGCTCATCAGCGCCGCCCTGGACGCACTCGGCACGGTGGCCACCCGCGCCGGACGCTTCCGCCGGGCACACGACATCGCCAGGGAACGGCTGGACCTGCTGGACCTGCTGAACCGCCAGCACCCGTCGGCCGCGGCCGAGATCCTCGACTCCTTCCACGCGGCCTGGCTCACCGCGATCGCCGCCGGCGACCTGGTGGGCGCACTGGCCACGGCTGAGCGGATCGCGCGCGACGACCTGCTCGGCGCCCACCCTTACCGTGTGACGGCCAAACTGATCCCGCCGCTGGTGCTGCTCGGCCGTTTCGAGGAGGCGCTGGGATACGCCGAACCCATGTGGGACGCCTGGCAGCGCTCGGGCACGCCGATCGCCGCCTGGCTCGCCCCCGCCGCCTCCGCCATCGCCCTGGCACACGGCCTCCTCAGCCCCGACACCAGCGACGCCCACCGCCACGACGGCAACGACGCCCACCGCCACGACGCCCACCGCCACGACGGCAACGACGCCCGCGACGGCAACGGCCGCGACGCCCGCGACGCCCGCGACGGCGACGCCCGCGACGGCAACGGCCGCGACGGCAACGGCCGCGACAACAGCACCGGCGACAGCATCGGCACCGGTGACGGCGCAGGCACCGGCATCGGCGGTGGCATCGGCACCGGCGGTGGCATCAGTGGTGATGGCGCAGGTCACGGTGGTGCCTACCGGCTCTGGCGGTTGCGGGCCGAGCAGGCGATCGGCACGCGTAACCCGGCCCTGGCGCGTGACAGCCTGACCTTCGCCGCCTTCGTGGACGCCCGCGTCGCCGTGGGCACCGGCACGACCCAGGACGCGTCCGCCCTGGTCGCCCGCGCCTTCGACGGGCCGGGTACCGGCTGGTCGGCCGCCTACGCCCGGGCGGCGGGAGCCGAACTGGCCGTCCTGGCGGGCCTGCCCGACGCGGAGCGGCGGTTGGCCGAGGCCGCCGCCCTGGCCCGTGAGAACGCCTGGGCCGCCGCATCCGTCGCCCGCACCCGAGCCCGCGCCCACGCGCACCAGGCCCCCGTCGCCCTCCGCGACCCGGCCGCCCTGCGCGACCCGGCTGGGCGCCACGACTTCGGCGCGCGCCACGACCCCGCCGCCCTCCGCGCGTCGCTGGCCGCCTGGAGTCGCATCGGCGCCTCCTACGAGTACGCGTGCACCCGCCACCTGCTCCAGGACCACCCGACCGCCACGCCGTAACCGGCGCCACACGCCGCACGCGGGGCGTCCCAGCGCGGGGGACATCGAGGGGCGGCCAGGGTGCGGCCGATCCCACGCCCGCGCCGAGGCCCCGCAGGAGGGCCGAGGCCCCCACAGGAGGGCGGGCCGCAGGCGAGCACGCGGGGCTCTTGGGCGGCGGCAGCCCACTCGGCCCTCGAGAGGTGGGGGTGCACGCACCGCGTGGAGTACCTGGGCGGCGGCAGTCGGTCTGGCCCCCGAGAGGTGGGGCGCATGCACCGCGTGGAGTTGTGGGCGGCGGCAGCCCACTCGGCCCCGAGAGGTGGACGCACGGACCGCGTGGAGTTCCCGGGCGACGGCAGCCGGTCCGGCCCCGTGCGGTGGGGCGCGCGACGGGACTCCAGGTGACGGCAGCCGGTCCGTTCGGTCGAGGGAGGTCGAGGGAGGTCGAGGGAGGTCGAGGGAGGTCAAGGTGGGCGGACGGGATGTTCATGGGTGAATCCGCACCTCTCATTGAGAACCGCCATGCTCACCCGCTCCTATTCTGGCGATATGCGGTGGAGTGATCACTCAGTGCGTACGAGCCCGGCGGGCCGTGACGCGGCCTGACGACGGCGGCTCGGCCCCTGGCGCGGCGAACGAGTCGTCCCGCCTGGACGAGATGCTGATCGAAGCCGTCTACGACGTGGGCGCCCACATGGGCATCGTGTACGTCCTGGACGAGAGCCACCGGGCCCTGCGCATGGTGTCGTCCATCGGCATGCCCGTCACCATCGCCCGCGTGTGGGCCAGGATCAGGCTCAGCGACCCCATCCCGGTCTCGCTGTCGGTGCGCGACCGGCGGCTCATGTGGTTCCGCGACCGGGAGTCGCTGGCCCGCGACTTCCCGGCGGTGTCGCTGGCGTTGCCGTACCCGTTCGCGATGGCCACCGCGCCGCTCAGCTCGGCGGGCGTGATCTGGGGCGGGCTGACGCTGGCCTGGCCGGCGGGGCACGCGGCCGACCTGACCGAGCGCCAGATCGACGTCATCGACGGCATCTGCGCCAGGATGGGCGGCCTGATGCGGCGGGCGAGCGAGCGGGGCAGCCCGATCACCGCCGGGCACCAGCCGCGGATACTCGACCCGGTCCGCGCGCACCGGCGCGACCCGCGTGCCGCGCTGGCCGCGTTGCAGTCGCTCGAGGCCCTGCCCGAGGGCTACTGCCACCTGGACGCCCTGACCCGCGTCACGTTCGTCAACGCGCACGCGGCCGACCTGCTCGACGCGTCGGCGGCGGAGCTGATGGGCCGGCGCCTGTACGCGGCGGTGCCCTGGCTGGACGACCCGGTCTACGAGGACCGCTACCGGTCGGCGGTCGTCAGCCACCAGGCCACGCACTTCACCGCCCGCCGCCCGGACGGCAGGGAACTGCTGATCCAGTGTTATCCGGGCGTGCCGGGCATGACGTTGCGCATCACGCCGACCGCGGCCACGCCGAGACCGCCGGGCGGGCGTGACCGCCGTCTGCGCTCGGCCAGGCTGCACGAGATGCTGCACCTGGCGACCACGCTGGCCAGGGCGGTGAGCGCGCAGGACGTGGTGGACCTGGTGGCCGACCACGTCGTGCCGGTCTACGGCGCGCAGGCCCTGGCCATCCTCACCTGGGACAGCGGCCGGATCCGGGTGGCGGCCTCGCGCGGCTACGGCAAGGAGGTCGTCGAGGAGTTCGACGGCCGTCCGATGTTGCGCCGGGCCCACCCGCCCTCCGGCTACGACCCGAGAAAGCCCTCCTTCTACGCCACCAGGGACGAACTCCTCCAGGCATACCCGGACGTCCCCCAAACCGCCACCATGGAGGCCTGGGCGGTGTTGCCGCTGGTCACCTCGGGCCGGCCGATCGGCACGTGCGTGCTGGCCTTCGACCGTCCGCACCGGTTCAGCAGGGAGGAGCGGGCGGCGTTCACGGCGCTCGGCGGGCTGATCGCCCAGGCGTTCGAGCGGGCCTGGCTGTACGACAACAAGCACCAGCTCGCCCAGTGCCTGCAGGCCAGCCTGCTGCCGCGGAACCTGCCGGAGATCGCCGGCCTGGACGTGGCCGCCCGCTACGTGCCCGCCATGCCCGGCATGGACATCGGCGGCGACTTCTACGACCTGATCCGTCTCAGCGACACGGTGGCCGCGGCCGTCATCGGCGACGTGCAGGGCCACGACATGACCGCCGCCGCCCTCATGGGCCAGGTGCGCACCGCCATCCACACGCACGCCACCGCGGGCGCGACCCCGGGCGAGGTGCTGGCGCACACCAACCGCCTGATGAGCGAGCTGACCCCCGACCGTTTCACCAGCTGCCTCTATCTCCGGCTCGACCTGGCCGAGCACGTCGCCTGCCTGGCCAGCGCCGGGCACCCGCCGCCGCTGATCAGCAGCCCGGGCGTGCCGACCAGGATTCTCGACACGGTGCCCGGCACGCTGCTCGGCATCGACCCGGACGCCGAGTACCTCACCGCCGAGCTGCCGTTGCCGCCCGGCTCGGTGCTGGCCCTCTACACCGACGGCCTGATCGAGCAGCCGGGCCACGACCTCGGCGAGGCGATCACCGAGCTGGCCGCCAGGTTCGCCCCGGAGCCAGGACTGCCGCTGGACGACCTGGCCAGGTCGCTCATCGAGCACGAGATCCCGGGCGCGCAGGCGGACGACACCGCCGTGCTCGTCCTGCGGACCGCCCCCTGATCAGCCCGCCGGGGGCGTCAGCATGGGCACCAGGAACCGCCTGGCCACCGCGGCCAGCTGCGCGTCGTCGTCGAGGTCGACGATCTGGCTGGGGATCGCCAGGAACGAGGCCGAGACCCGGACCATCAGCTCGGCCACCAGCTCGATGTCCAGGTCGCCGGGCACGTGGCCGGCGTGCTGCTCGCGGCGCAGCTGGCCGGCCACGAACTGCCGCACGATGGCCAGGGTCTGGCCACCGTCGTTGATCATGGACGGCACGACGAGGTCGGGCTCCACCGCGATCAGCCCGCCGATCAGCGGGTTGCCGCGGATCGCCCGCAACGAGCTGACGAACCCCAGCACCACCCGGTCGGCGGCGGTGCCGGCCTGCTCGATGTCGACCAGGAACCGGTCGAAGTAGCGGCGGAACTCCCGGCGCACCACGTGCTCGACCAGCGCGTCTTTGGTGGTGAACCGCCGGTAGACGGTGATGCGCGAGACCTTCGCCCGCCGGGCCACGTCTTCCATGGTGGAGCGCCGGATGCCCATCCGGCAGAACTGCTCGTACGCGGCATCGAGGATGCGGGCGCGCAGCTCGTCGAGGTCGTCGACCCGTTCGACGGCCTCCAGGTAGGCACGCTCCAGCAGCGACTCCGAGTCGGACGGCGTCATGAGCGCGGACAGCGCGGATTCCACGATCACCTCCTGTAAGTGATTCTGCCTCCGCGGCCGCGCTCTTGTGATGCCCGTCACGGTGTGCTCTGATGATACACAGACTCATACGTTGTTTCACCGTATCAACGAGCGTTCTCGGCCCCCAGCGAGGAGGAGGAACGGCGGCATGGGCGAACTCAGCAGGCGCGACATGTTGAAGGCGGGCGGTGCCCTGGGCGCGATCGGCGCGCTGAGCATCGCGACCCCGGCACAGGCGTGGACGTGGTCGGCCGCCGGCTCGGTGGCCGGCGCGGGGGCCGGGCTCGATCCGCGCTGGGTCTGGGACGAGGAGGCCGACCCGCTGGTCGCCTCGATCCTCGACCGCGGCGACGTGACCAGGGTCAACGAGCTGTTACGCACCTGGACCAAGAACGGCCAGCCGCTGCCCGCCGGGCTGCCGGCCGACCTGCGCGACTTCATGGAACGGGCCCGCGCGCTCCCGCCGTGGGCCGACCAGGGCAAGCTGGCCACCGTCGTCGAGTTCAACAAGAAGCGCGGGCTCTACCTCGGCGTCCTGTACGGCCTGGCCAGCGGGATGATGAGCACGGTCATCCCCAAGGAGGCCCGCGCGGTCTACTACTCCCAGGGCGGCGCGGACATGAAGGACCGCATCTCCAAGACCGCCAAGCTCGGCTACGACATCATGTCCCACAACGCCTACCGCCCCGACGGCGAGATGGTGGTGACCTGCGTCAAGACCCGGCTGGTGCACGCGGCGGTGCGGCATCTGCTGCCGAAGTCGCCGTACTGGTCGGAGGTCGCCGACGAGGAGATCCCGATCAGCCAGCGCGACATGATGGTCACCTGGCACAGCCTGCCCACCACGGTCATGCAGAAGCTGACCGCGTGGAAGGTGCCCATCCCGGCCGCGGAGTCCGCGGCGTTCCTGCACTCGTGGCAGCTCTGCGCGCACATGCTCGGCATCAAGGACGAGTACATCCCCGCCTCGTGGGCCGAGGCGAACAGCCAGGCCGCGCAGGTGCTCACCCCGGTCCTGGCGCCCACCCCCGAGGGCGTCAAGCTGGCCGACATCCTGCTCGGCCTCGGCGCCACGGTCGACGCCGGCATCCTCAGCAAGCCCGTTCTGGGGGCGTTCACCCGGTTCATGCTCGGCGACCAGATCGCCGGCTGGCTGCGCATCCCCAGGGAGCCGGTCTGGGACCCGCTGCTCAAACTCTCCTGGGGCCCGTTCATCGCGGTCCGCGAGGGGCTGCTGCCCTTCCCGCTGGCGCCCGAGGCGTACTGGCTGTTCGACGAGTTCCTGCGCAAGGCGGCGCTGCTCTTCCTGTCCGAGGCGCGGCCGATCAGCATCGAGATCCCCGACAGCAACCGTCCGTCCTGACCGGAAGGAACGCACGAGCATGTCCGAGCTGAGCAGGCGCAAGATGTTGCTGGCGGGCGGCGCGCTGGGGGCGGCGGGCGCGCTGGGCATGGCGAGCCCCGCGCAGGCGTGGACGTGGCCGCCCGCCGGCTCGGTGGCCGGCGCGGGTGCCGGGCTCGACCCGCGCTGGGTCTGGGACGACGAGGCCGACCCGCTGGTCGCCTCGCTGCTCGACCGCGGCGCGGTGCCCGAGGTCAACCGGCTGCTGTGGGACTGGAACCGCAACGACCAGCCCCTGCCCGACGGCCTGCCGGCCGACCTGCGCGACTTCATGGAGAAGGCACGGCAACTGCCGCCGTGGGCCGAGCGCGGCAAGCTCGACACCGCGGCCGCGTTCAACAAGTCCAGAGGGCTGTATCTCAACCTGCTCAACGGCGTGGGCGGCGGCATGCTCAGCACCGCCATCCCCAAGGAGGCCCGCGCGGTCTACTCCAAGGGCGGCGCGGACATGGAGGACCGCGTCGCCAAGACGAGCATCCTGGGATTCGCCGTCGGGTCGCTGAACGCCTACCGGCCCGAAGGCACCTGCGTCGTCGAGGCGGTCAAGACCAGGCTGGTGCACGCCGCGGTGCGCCACCTGCTGCGCCAGTCGCCGCACTGGCCGTACGACATCCCGATCAGCCAGGAGGACATGCTCGTCACCTGGCACACCTTGCCGACGTTCGCGATGCGCAAGATGCTCGAATGGAAGGTCCCGATCACGCCCGCGGACTCCGCGGCGTATCTGCACGTGTGGCAGGTGACGGCGCACATGCTCGGCATCAAGGACGAATACATCCCCGCCACCTGGGAGGCGGCCGAGGCCCAGTCGGACCAGGTCCTGCCCAGGAACATGGGACCCACGCCCGAGGGCGTGATACTCACCGACATCCTGCTGGACCAGCTCGCCGAGCAGACCAGCCCGGGCGGCGTGGGCCGGCCGTTGTGCAACGCGCTGGCCAGATACCTGGTCGGCGACCAGGTGGCCGACTGGGACGGCATCGGGCGCGAGCCGATCTGGGACCCGCTGGTCGCCTCGGCGTGGCCGAAGCTGGTGAGGTTCCGCGAAGGGCTCATTCCGCTGCCGCTGGTGCCCCAGGTCGCCTGGGTCATCGACGAGGCCGCCCGGCGCTACATCATGTTCTTCCTCACCAAGGGCAAGGAGACGAAGATCGTCATACCCGAGACCAACCGTCCGGGCTGACGCGATGGACGAACTCCTCGGCCGCCGGCGCTTCCTCGGCTACGTGCTCGCCGCGCCGACCCTGGTGGCGGCGGCCGGCTTCGCGCCGGCCCCGGCGCCGGCCTCCGCTGCGGACGTCACGCAACTGGTCGATCTCAACGACATGATGACCGCGGCCGCGCTGCCGACCTCCGGCCTGATCTCGGTCGAGGTCGGCGCCGACGGGACGGTGTCGTTCGCGCTGCCCCGGGCCGAGGTGGGGCAGGGCATCACCACCTCGACGGCCATGCTCATCGCCGAGGAGCTGTCCGTGCCGCTGGACCGGGTGCGGATCACGCTCGCCGACGCCCGGCCCGAGCTCGTCTTCAACCAGCTCACCGGCGCCTCGAACACGACCATCGCGACGTACACCCCGATCAGGGTGGCCGCCGCCATCGCCCGCGACCGGCTGCTCGCGGCCGCGGCGGCCGAATTCGGCGCGCCGGCCGGCGAGCTGACGCTGGAGGCGGGCGTGATCAGCGATCGGGCCGGCCGCCGCCTCGGCATCGGCGCGCTGGCCGCGAAAGCGGCCAGCAGCCGGACCCGGCAGGTGTCCGTCGAGCTGACGCCACGCGAGAGCTTCACCGTCATCGGCCGGCCGCACGGCAGGATCGACGCGCTCGACGCGGTGACCGGGCGCAAGAAGTTCACCATGGACCTCGACATCCCCGGCGCGAAGCCGACCATGGTGTGCCGGCCGCCCACCATCAACGGCAGGGTCGGCTCGGTGGCCAACCTGGCCGAGGTCCGCGCCATGCCGGGGGTCACCGACGTCGTGGTGATCTCCACCGGGGTGGCGGTGCGCGCCGAGACCTTCGGCCAGTGCATCGACGGCGTCCGCGCGCTGCGGGTCTCCTGGAGGCCGGGCACCGCGGCGGGCAAGTCCGACGAGAGCGTGCTGGCCGAACTGCGCGCGGCCGAGCTGCCGCTCGGGCTCAGGCCACCGACCCCGGTCGTCGAAGGCGCGTTCACCTTCCACTTCCGCAGCAACAGCGCGCTGGAGCCGAACTGCGCGATCGCCGACGTACGCGCCGACCGCGCGGAGATCTGGTCGGCGCTGAAGTCGCCGATCGTCGCCCAGCAGGCCGTCGCGGCCCGGCTCGGGCTGCCACCGGGCAAGGTCACCGTGCACGTCACGCAGGGCGGCGGCTCCTTCGGGCGCAAGCTGTTCTTCGACGCCGCGCTGGAGGCCGCCGAGGTGTCGCGGAAGCTCGGCAAGCCCGTCAAGCTCATGTGGCACCGCGCCGACGACTCCCGCCAGGGCCGCACCCACCCGATGGCCACCTCCCGGGTGCGCGCCGCCTACCTCGGCGGCACCGTGCTGAGCTTCCAGCAGCGGCACACCAGCGTCTCGACCGACCTCGGCCACGGGCTCGGCGAGGTCATCACCGCCATGGCGGCCCGGCTGCCCGTCGGCGACATCGGCTTCGCCCAGACGTTCTTCCACCTCAGCCAGAGCATGCCCTACGCGTTCGGCGCCGGGACCACGCTGCTCAGCGAGACGGACAAGGGCTTCAACACCGGCAGCATGCGCAACGTCTACTCGCCCGACGTCGCGTGCGCCAGGGAGCTCATCACCGACCAGCTCGCCGCCAGGATGGGCGAGGACCCCTACCGGTTCAGGCGCGACCGGCTGCGCGACGACCGCTCACGCGCGGTGCTGGCGAAGGTGGCCGAGGTCGGACAGTGGGGCCGGGCCATGCGACCCGGCACCGCGCAGGGCATCGCCGTGCACACCGAGTACAAGTCGGTCAGCGCCGCGCTGGTGGAGATCGACTGCCGCCCCGAGACCGTCGGCAGGCCCATCCGCGACGGCGTCGCCGGGCCGCGCGTCACCAAGGTCGTCTTCGCCGTGGACGCCGGGCTCACCGTCAACCCGCGCGGCCTGGAGGCGCAGATGATGGGCGGCGTCATGGACGGCATCGCGCTGGCCCTGACCTCCAGCCTGCACCTGCGCGACGGGTACTTCCTGGAGGCGAGCTGGGACAACTACTTCTACACCCGGCAGTGGAACACCCCGCTCGACCTGCGGATCATCGTCATGCCCGACACCTCCGACCAGCCCGGCGGCGCCGGGGAGCTCGGCGTGGCCGCCTCCATGGCCGCCGTGGCCTGCGCGTACGGCCGGGCGACCGGGACGATGCCGACCAGCTTCCCGATCAACCACGGCACGCTGTCGTTCGTCCCCAAGCCCACCGTCCCGCCCGTCCCGCCGTCTCCCACGGACGGGCTGAACCCAGGAGGGCCGAGTGCCTGAACACACCTTCCGCGTCAACGGCGAGCAGGTCACCGTGGACGTCGCCGACGACGTGCGCCTGCTGTGGGTCCTGCGCGACGTGCTCGGCATCACCGGGCCGAAGTACGGCTGCGGCATCAACGTCTGCAAGGCGTGCACCAGCCACCTCAACGGCCGGGCGGTCAACCCGTGCGCGATCCCGGTCGGGGATCTCGGGCCGGCCGACGAGGTCACCACCATCGAGGGCCTGCCCGCCACGGTCGGCGCGGACCTGCACCCGATGCAGCGGGCCTGGCTCGACCACGACGTCGCCCAGTGCGGCTACTGCCAGCCCGGCCAGATCATGGCCGCGGTGGCGCTGGTGCGCCGCGTCGCCGCGGAAGGCCGCGAGATCACCGATGACGACCTCGACGGCCTGCGCAACATCTGCCGCTGCGGCACGTATTTCCGCATCAGGCAGGCCATCCAGGCCGGCGCCGCGAACATGTGAGCCGGGCGCCGGCCCCTAGTGCTAGCGGCTGGAGTTGCGGTAGGGGCGGTCGGGCTTGCCCAGCGTGGGCGCGCCGAGCAGCTGACGCGACGACAGGGCGTACATGCCGTCGTTGGTGAACACCCAGACGATCTTGCGGTCCCACTCCACGTAGATGGCGTGGGTCTGGTTGCCCAGCGCGTAGTCGGGCACCCGCGAGCTGAAGCCGGCCGGCACGAACTGGGCGGCGATCTTGGGCCGCTTGGCGTCGCGCACGTCGAAGAACTGCACCCCGGCGTTGTAGAACGCGTACGGGATCAGCCCCTGCTTCGGGTCGCCGGGCGAGGTGTAGGAACCGGTGCGCTTGGGACCGAAGCTGCCGCCGCGCTGGCAGTAGTCGGCGAACTTCGCCCCGGCGGCCGGCTTCGGCCTGGGCAGCACGCCGACGATGCGAGGCTCGGCCGGGTTGCGGGCGTCGACCTGGTAGACCTCCTTGTACGGCTCGTGGCAGTCCTCGCCCAGCGGGTAGCCGGAGACGTACACCATGCCGGTCTTCTCGTACTGGGAGACGTCCACGTTGTCGGCCTCGGTGCCGCCGACCGACATGGGCAGGTCGAGGTGGGAGACCTCGCGCATCCGGGCCGGGTCGGAGATGTCCAGGATCGACAGGCCGAAGCCGCCCAGCGCGGCGAAGCCGTACTTGCCGGAGACGAACAGCGGCATCCTGGCGCCCATCCACGAGGTGCGGTTGCCGCAGCGCGGGTTCTTCGCATACGCCGCCTCGCCCGCCACCTGCCCGGGCCGGTGCCACTCGCCCACCAGCTTGGGACGCTTCAGGTCCGACATGTCATAGGCCTGGTAGCCGGGCGAGTAGAGGTAGGTGGGCACCTCGGTGTTGCTCCACGAGTCCAGCGGCGCCACGGCGATGAACATGTACTTGCCGCCGGTCCAGTACGGCACGTCCAGCGAGCCCGACCCCTGCTGTACGCCCGGCTTCGGGTCGGTCAGCGTCGGGTCGGTGGTCACCGTCGACAGCAGCGTCCAGTCCTTCCTGCGCGGCCCGTCGAGCCGGTAGACCTTGAAGCCCTTGAACGTGGTCGACTCGCGCAGCTTCGCCACGCCTTCGGGGTTGTTGAACTTCGAGCGCTCGGGGCTGTCGCCGAGCTCGTCCACCTGGCGCTTCTGCTCGAACGACTGGATCATCACGTAGTGCCCGTCGCGCCACTGGATGGTGGCGGCGCCCCAGTAGTCGGCCTCCTTCCAGTCCTTGCCGGTGAGCCGCTCGACGATCTTGACGTCCTTGACGTTCGTGACGTCGTAGACGCGGGCCTCGGTCCTATCGTACTGGAACAGGTAGCGGCGGCCGTCGAAGTCGACCACGTTCTGCCAGGTGTGGAAGTAGTCGGGGGTGAAGTCGGGGCCCCGGTAGGAGGCCTCCAGCGTGATCGGGCCCTCCAGGTACGACTTGGGGTCGTAGCCCTTGGTCTTGGGGAACAGGTCCTGGGCGCCGCCGGGGAAGGCGAAGCGCTCCTCTCCCGCCGGGGTGAGGAAGGGGTGCCTGAACGTGCCGTCGAGCTGCATGCCGTACTCGCCGGGCGCGGGATCGGCCGGCCGCCGGTCGCCGCACACACCGGGCACGTTGGCCGGAACCTCGTCGTCGGCTTGCGACGGCAGTGCCGGGCCCAGCAGCATGCCCGTCACACCCGCCGCCAGCAGGGCGTTTCTCATCAGATGGCGCATGCGGATCAGGGTGGCGCAGCCGGGGCGCGGGCCCAACGGGGTGTTCCGCGCTGCGGAACAACCCCGCCGGGCCGTGTTCCTAAGACAGGCCGTGTTCCTACGACAGGCCGGCTTCCTGCGACAGGTCGGCGCGGTGGTCGGCGGCCCACTGGGCCAGCGTGCGGCCCGGCCGGCCGAGCACCCGCTCCACGTCGGGCAGCACCGACGGCGGCTCCTCGGCGTACTCGGCCTGGTAGCCGAGCAGGTATTCGGCGATCTCCTGCGGGATCCCGGCGGTGATGTAGGCCGCGCGGGCCTGGCCGTAGGTGAGCGGCTCGAAGCGCAGGCTCCGGCCCAGCCCCTCGCCGACGGCGGCCGCCTGCTCGCGGTGGCTGAGCGCCTGCGGGCCGCTCAGCGAGTACGCCTGCCCCGCGTGCCCGTCCTCGACCAGGGCGGCGACGGCCACCTCGGCGATGTCGGCCTCGTGGACGGGCGTGCCGAGCGCGTCGGGGGAAGGCGCTGCGCACCACCCCCTCGGTACGGATGGACTCACCCCACATGTCCAGCTTGTTGACGGCGAACTCGCCCGGACGCACGTGCGTCCACTCCAGCCCGGAGGCCTCGATGGCCGCCTCGACGTCACGCAGCATCTCGTAGCTGCCCGGCCGCCGGACCGTGACGGCCAGGCCGGACAGCGTGACCACCCGGGTCACCCCAGCCTTGACCGCCTGCTCGGCGAAGGCCGCCGCCTGCTCGGCCGCCGCGTCGGGGGCGAGCATGCCGCCCAGGTAGAACACCCGGTCCACGCCGTCGAGCGCGGCGCCCGCGCCGGCCAGGTCCCCGGTCGCCAGTTCGACCTCGGCGGGCAGCCCGGCGGTCTCCGGGTTCCTGGTCAGGGCACGCACCGGCTGCCCGGCCCGCAGCAGCCGGTCCACCACGATGCGCCCCACCGTGCCCGTCGCGCCGGTCACCAGGATCGTCATGGTCGTCTCTCCGTTCGTCGTCGGTCTCGCCGGCCGGCTCGCCGGCGAGGACGGCCGAGGCCGTCGATCGGGGCCCGAGGTTAGCCCCGCGAGACCCGCCCGCGCACCTGGGCTTATGTCTCATTTGGCAGGTCAGAGGGCATGCGGGAGGATCATGACATGGACGTGCTCGCCCGGCGGCTGGTCACCGACGCGATGTGGGAGATCGCCGGCTCCCTCATGCCCGCTCCGCGCCCGCGCCGTCAGGGCGGCGGCCGGGCCGCCGCCGACCAGCGCACCGTCATGGCCGCGGTGGTCTACGTGATCACCAGCGGCTGCGCCTGGCAGAACCTGCCCGCGGCGTTCGGGGTCACCGTGCCCACCGCACACCGCTGGTTCGCCCGCTGGACCAGGGCGGACCTCTGGCAGAACCTGTACGAGGCCACCGCGGACGACCCCGAGCTGGCCGAGTGGACGCGAGCCATCCGTGACTGTGCGTCATCGCGCGTTTACGAGTGAAAAATCACCAAAAGAGACGTGGGTGCCGACCCGGCGCGGGCGCTCCCGGGTTTGTGGTAGACCTCGCGTGGGACGGCCCGAGGACGGGGATCTCGCCGTTCCGCTTTGTGGGGTTCCTACAGTGCGACGGCCCGGTCCTGCGCGATCCGGACATAGGGGTACCCGGCATTGATCATGCAGGGTAGAAAGAGGTGCAGGCGGCGCTCCGGAACCCGGGCGTCGCCTTTGTACGTGGGGAGTTGGGAGTCGCCGGTGTTCAGTCGTGTCGCCATCGTGAACCGGGGAGAGGCCGCGATGCGGCTCATCCATGCCGTCCGGGATCTCAGCGCGGAAACCGGAGCGCGGATCGAGACGGTCGCCCTCTACACCGACGCCGACCGCAACGCGACCTTCGTCCGCGAGGCCGACGTCGCACACTACCTGGGCCGCGCCGCGGACCGGCCGTACCTCGACCACGCCGTGCTGGAGCGGGCGCTGGTCGAGTCCGGGGCCGACGCCGCGTGGGTCGGCTGGGGGTTCGTCGCCGAAGACCCGGCGTTCGCCGAGCTGTGCGCGAGGATCGGCGTGACCTTCGTCGGGCCGAGCGCGGAGGCGATGCGCAGGCTGGGTGACAAGATCGGGGCCAAGCTCATCGCCGAGGAGGTCGGCGTCCCCGTCGCGCCGTGGAGCCGGGGCGAGGTCGCCACGCTCGACGACGCGCTGCGGGCCGGCGACGAGATCGGCTACCCGCTGATGCTCAAGGCGACCGCGGGCGGCGGCGGGCGCGGCATCCGCATGGTCGCCTCCAAAGAGGATCTGACCGACGCCTACGAGCGCACCAGCCAGGAGGCGCTGCGCGCGTTCGGCTCCGGCGTGGTCTTCCTGGAGCGGCTGGTCACCGGCGCCCGTCACGTCGAGGTGCAGGTCATCGCCGACGGCCAGGGCACCGCGTGGGCGCTGGGCGTGCGTGACTGCTCGGTGCAGCGGCGCAACCAGAAGATCATCGAGGAGTCGGCGTCCCCCGTGCTGAACGCCGGGCAGACCGCCGAGCTCAAGGCCGCGGCCGAACGGCTCGCCGTGGCCGTCGGCTACCGCGGCGCGTGCACCGTCGAGTTCCTCTACCACCCCGGCGAGAAGCTGTTCGCCTTCCTGGAGGTCAACACCAGGCTCCAGGTCGAGCACCCGATCACCGAGATCACCACCGGCACCGACCTGGTCAGGCTGCAACTGCACGTGGCCGCGGGCGGCAAGCTCGACGGCGAGCAGCCGGCCGAGCTCGGCCACGCCGTCGAGGCCAGGCTCAACGCCGAAGACCCCGACCGCGACTTCGCGCCCGCCCCCGGCCGCGTGGCCCGCCTGGTGCTGCCCACCGGGCCCGGCATCCGCGTCGACACCGGCGTCAGCGAGGGCGACACCATCCCGGCCGACTTCGACTCGATGATCGCCAAGATCATCGCCTACGGCCGCGACCGCGAGCAGGCGCTGGGCCGGTTGCGCCGGGCGATGGCCGAGACCACGGTGATCATCGAGGGCGGCGCCACCAACAAGAGCTTCGTGCTCGACCTGCTCGACCAGCCCGAGGTGATCGACGCCAGCGCCGACACCGGCTGGATCGACCGGGTACGCGCCCAGGGCCGCCTGGTCAGCCACAAGCACTCGGCCATCGCCCTGGCCGCCGCCGCGATCGAGGCCTACCAGGACGAGGAGGAGGTCGGCAGGCAGCGGCTGCTGTCCACCGCGCACGGCGGCCGCCCGCAGGTGCGCCACGACCCGGGCCGCCCGCTGGAGCTCAAGCTCCGCGGCACCGGCTACCGGCTGAGCGTGGCCAGGGCCGGGCAGAAGCGGTTCCGCGTCGGCGTCTCCAGCGGCGGCCCCGTGCACCTGGCGGACGTCGAGGTCGACAGGTTCGACGAGCACAGCGGCCAGATCACGGTCAACGGCCGCCGCTTCCGCCTCTGGACGGCCACCCACGGCCCGATCCACCTGGTCGAGGTCGACGGCGTCACCCACCGCATCAGCCGCGACGAGGGCGGCGTCGTCCGCTCGCCCGCGCCCGCGCTGGTCGTGGCCACGCCGCTGGCGGTCGGCGACGAGGTCGAGCCCGGCTCGCCGCTGCTGGTGCTGGAGAGCATGAAGATGGAGACGGTGCTGCGCGCGCCGTACCGGGCCAAGGTCCGCGAGTGCCCGGTGTCGGTGGGCAGCCAGGTCGAGACCGGCGCGCCGCTGATGCGCCTGGAACCGCTCGCCGACGAAGGCGACGAGGCCGGCGGCGAGCAGGCCGCGGGCGCCGGCGAGAACGTCGAGATCGACCTGCCCGCTCTGCGCGCCGAGATGTCCGCCGCCGAGCGCGTCGAGCGCGGCCTGCAGGACCTGCGCGGCCTGCTGCTCGGCTTCGACACCGGCGCCACCGGCCACCGGGGCGCGCTGTCGGTCTACCTGGCCGCCCGCGCCGAGTCCGAGGGCGCGGCGATCGAGGGCGAGCTCGACCTGCTCACCGTGTTCGCCGACCTGTGCGAGCTGAGCCGCAACAAGCCGGGCGGCGAGCTCGACGTCGAGCCGGGCAGCCCGGTGCACAGCCCGCGCGAGTTCTTCCACAGCTACCTGCAGAGCCTCGACGTCGAACGGGCCGGCGTCACCGAGGCCTTCACCGCCAAGCTGGCCAAGGTCTTCGCCCACTACGGCGTCGACGGTCTCGACCGCACGCCGGAGCTGGAATCCGCGGTCTTCCGTATCTTCCTGGCCCAGCAGCGGATGAGCGCCGGCGTCGCGGTCGTGTCGGAGCTGCTGCGGCAGTGGCTGGCCGGCGCGCCGCCGCTCGAACCGCTCGGCGAACGCGCCGGGCTCGCGCTCGAGCACCTGGTCGAGGCCACGCAGGTGCGTTTCCCCGCGGTGTCCGACCTGGCCAGGGGCGTGGTCTTCCGCTGGTTCGCCCAGCCGCTGCTGCGCCGCAACCGCGCCAAGGTCTACGCCGCCGTCCGCAGCGACCTGCGTTACCTGGACAGGAACCCCGAGGCGCCGGACCGCGCCGAGCGGATCCAGGCCATGGTGGGCAGCTCGGAGCCGCTGGTCAGGCTGATCGGCCAGTGGGTCGGGCGGCCAGGCCGCGACCACGCGCCGCTGCTGGAGGTGCTGACCCGGCGCTACTACGGCAACCGCGGGCTCACCGGCGTCACCACCGCCGACGCCGCGGGCTGCCGTTTCGTCACCGCCGACCACGACGGCCCGCACGGGCTCACCCGCGTGGTCACCGCCGCCGTCGACCTCGCCGACCTGCCCGGCGTCATCGGGGCCGTGGGCGGGTTCGCCGCGGGCGTCCGCGAACACGGGCTGGTCGCCGACCTGTACGTCACGTGGGAGAACCAGCCCGACGCCGACGTGATGGCCGAACGGCTCGGCCGGCTCATCGCCGAGCACCCGCGGCCCGCCGGCATCCGCCGGATCACCACCACCGTCGTCGGCACCAGCGGCGCGGTCATGCACCACCACTTCACCTTCCGGCCCGAGGCCGAGCCGGGCGCCGGCTTCGCCGAGGACCGGCTGATCCGCGGCCTGCACCCGCAGATCGCCCAGCGCCTGCAGCTGCAGCGGCTGCGCGAGTTCGACCTCACCCGCCTGCCCTCGGCCGACGAGGAGGTCTACCTGTTCAAGGCCGTGGCGCGGAGCAACCCGGCCGACGAGCGGCTCATCGCGATGGGCCAGGTCCGCGACCTGACCCCGCTGCGCGAGGCCGACGGCAGGCTGGTCGCGCTGCCCGCCGTCGAGGACGCGCTCACCGCCGGCCTCGACGCCATCCGCAACATCCAGGCGCAGCGGCCGCAGAACAAGCGGTTCGACACCAACCGGATCCTGATGTACGTCTGGCCGTCCACCGAGCTGACGACCGACGAGCTGAACATGCTGGTCCAGCGCATCCTGCCGACCACGGCGGGCGCCGGTCTCGAAGAGGTCCAGTTCGTGGCCCGCCAGCGCACCTCCTCGGGCGAGCTGTCCGAGGTCGCCGTGCGCATCACGCTCGACCCGGGCCGGGGCGCGACCCTGGAGGTCGGCAAGCCGTCGACGGAGCCCGTCCAGCCGCTGGACGACTACCGCCAGAAGGTGCTGCGCGCGGCCAGGCGCGGGAACGTCTACCCGTACGAGCTGACCGGCATGCTGGCCGGCCCCGCCGGCGGGTTCGTCGAGCACGACCTGGACGAGCACGGCGCGCTGGTCCCGGTGGACCGGCCGCGCGGCAGGAACACCGCGGCGATCGTGGCCGGCGTCGTCACCACGCCGACCGAGCGGCACCCCGAGGGCGTCTCCCGCGTGGTGCTGCTCGGCGACCCGACCAAGTCGCTGGGCGCGCTGTCCGAGCCGGAGTGCTCGCGGGTGATCGCCGCGCTCGACCTGGCCGAGCGCATGCGGGTGCCGCTGGAGTGGTTCGCGCTGTCGGCCGGCGCGCGCATCTCGATGACCTCGGGCACCGAGAACATGGACTGGGTGGCCGCCGCGCTCAAGCGCATCGTCACCTTCACTCAAGACGGCGGCGAGATCAACATCGTGGTCGCCGGCATCACGGTGGGCGCGCAGCCGTACTGGAACGCCGAGGCGACGATGCTCATGCACACCAAGGGCATCCTGGTGATGACGCCAGACTCGGCGATGGTCCTCACCGGCAAGCAGTCGCTCGACTTCTCCGGCGGCGTGTCGGCCGAGGACAACTTCGGCATCGGCGGCTACGACCGCGTCATGGGCCCCAACGGGCAGGCGCAGTACTGGGCGCCGAACCTGGCCGCCGCCCGCGACGTGCTGATGGCGCACTACGACCACACCTACGTCGCGCCCGGCGAGAGCGGGCCGCGCAAGGCCGTCACCGCCGACCCGGCCGACCGCGACGTGTCGGAGTTCCCGCACACCGTCGCGGGCAGCGACTTCACCACCGTCGGCCAGATCTTCTCCGCCACGCACAACCCGGACCGCAAGAAGCCGTTCGACATCCGCACCGTGATGCGCGCGCTGTCCGACCAGGACCATGCGGTGCTGGAGCGCTGGGCGGGCATGGCCGACGCGGAGACGTCCGCGGTACAGGACGTGCACATCGGCGGCCGTCCCGTCTGCCTGATCGGCATCGAGTCGCGCTCGGTGCCGCGGCGCGGCTTCCCGCCCACCGACGGGCCCGACACCTACACCGCGGGCACGCTGTTCCCGCAGTCGTCGAAGAAGACCGCGCGGGCGATCAACGCGGCCTCCGGCAACCGGCCGCTGGTGGTGCTGGCGAACCTGTCCGGGTTCGACGGCTCTCCCGAGTCGATGCGCAAGCTCCAGCTGGAGTACGGCGCGGAGATCGGCCGGGCGATCGTCAACTTCGACGGGCCGATCGTGTTCTGCGTGATCTCCCGCTACCACGGCGGGGCGTTCGTGGTGTTCTCCAAGGCGCTCAACCCGAACATGACCGTGCTGGCGCTGGAGGGCTCGTTCGCCTCGGTGCTCGGCGGCGCCCCGGCGGCCGCGGTGGTGTTCTCCGGCGAGGTGAACAACCGCACCGCGACCGACCCGCGGGTGACCAAGCTGCAGGAGCAGCTCGCGCTCGCCGAAGGCGCCGACCGGGCGACGCTGAACGCCCAGCTCGCCGAGGTGCAGTCGGCCGTCAGGGCGGAGAAGCTGGGCGAGGTCGCCGCCGAGTTCGACCGGGTGCACAGCATCCAGCGCGCGGTCGAGGTCGGCTCGGTCGACTCCATCATCAGCGCCGCCGAGCTGCGGCCGCGGATCATCGAGGCGATCGAGCGGGGCCTGGACCGGTGGCGCGCCACGCCGGCGTGACGCGCCGGGCCCGCGGCTACTCGAAGCGGATGTCGTCGAACAGCGCCTCGTCACCGACGGTGGCGGTGCCCGCGCTGGTGAACGAGTAGCCGCTCAGCGACGACGCCGCCGGGCTCGCCGCCAGCGTGGCGACCTGGCGGTCGTTCACGAACAGCGCGGCCGAGCCGGTGGTGGCCTCCAGCCTGATCCGGCTCCAGCCGGCGCCGACCGTGCCGGCCGGGGCCAGCGTGACCCACTTCCTGGCGCTGGCGTCGTAGCGGCTGAGCGAGCCCGACTTGGAGATGCTCAGGTGGTACGGCGACACGGTGCCGCTGGTCAGCGTGAACAGGAACGAGTTGGCCACGGTGTTCGGGTAGTACCGGAACTCCAGCGTCTTGCGGGTGGCCGCGGTGGTGGTGCGGGTGGCCTTGGCCATCGAGCCGGTGGAGAAGTCGCTCAGCTTCAGCCTGCGGTCGGCGCCCACGGCGGGGGGCACCACCCAGGCGTTGGACAGGTTCTGGTAGCCGCGCGGGCGGATGGAGACCGGGTCGTTGTCGAAGGTGTCGGTGGTCGAGTAGAGCTCGACCTCGTTCAGCATGGCGCAGGTCTCGCCGATCTCGGCGTCGCAGCCGGCCACCGCGTCGGTGACGACCTTGACGTGCCGGCCGGCGGCGTTGATCGCCTGGTAGCGCAGCGCGTAGTCGGTGCGGCCGGTGATCGTGGCGACCGGCTCGCCCCAGTTCTGGCCGTCCTTGGAGACGTACACGCGGGCGCTCGCCGCGTGCCCGGGGCGCAGGCTCAGGCCGAGGCGGGTGAAGGTGTAGTCGCGGTCCAGGTGCATCACGTACTCGCCGGGACCGGCCGCGACCGCGCTCGACCAGTAGTTGGTGCTGCCGTCGAAGGCGCCGTCGGGGCGCACCCGCGGCCGGTTCTGGCTCGACCAGGTCATCGTGGTGTCGACGGTGAGCTCGCCCTGCCGGTACTTGTTCGCCAGGTCGATCTTGCCCGCGTCGGGGGTGAGGACGTCCAGGTGGCGGCGCTTGATGGCGTACCAGCTGCCGTGCTCGAACCTGCCGCCGGCCGGGCAGGCCGACTCGTTGAGCCTGCCGTCGGCGTTGACGCCCGGCAGCTTGCAGTTGTCGACGATCTGCAGCAGCCGGTTCGCGCCGACCGCGACCACGCCGGTGTAGCCGGAGGAGCCGTGCGCGTCGTACACGCCGTCGCGGTTGTGGTACGTCACCCGCTGCTGGGTCCAGGAGTCGCCGCGGCCGTCGGTGGAGATGGCCGCCCAGTTGTCCGGACGTCCGGCGCTGAGCACCAGCACGCCGTTGGGCATGAGCAGCAGGCGCGGGGCCACGCCGCGTACCACGCAGCTCTGGCCGCCGAGCCGCAGGTCGCTCACGGGTGACCAGGTGAGGCCGTCGTCGGTGGAACGGGTCTGGTGCAGGGTGGCGTACGTGCCGCCGTCGCGCCGCATGACGGCCAGCAGGCTGCCGTCGGCGGTCTGCTCGATCGCGGTCTCGTCGTAGGTGTAGGTGGCGTCGGACCTGGCCATCACGCCGCGCCGAGTGAAGCTCCGGCCGCCGTCGGTGCTGGCGTACACCTCGGAGTTGTACCGGTCGCCGGCCGCGGTGTAGCGGGTGTAGACGGTGACCAGGATCGTGCCGTCGGGCAGCTGGATCGGCTGGCCGTGCGCGACGCCGCCGCCGGTCAGCTCGTCCGGGCTGGAGAAGGTGGCGGACGTGGTGGTCCAGGTCTCGCCCAGGTCGGACGACGTCAGGATGTTCAGCTTGTTCGTGTGGGCGTCGACCTTGGTCAGGTAGTACGCGGTGGCGAACAGGCGGCCGTCGTGCAGCTGGATCGGGGCCTCGCGCAGGTCGGTCGGCACCGGGGCGCCGAACGTCTCGCCGCCGTTGTCCGAGACGGCCAGGGCGGTGGACTGCTTGACGCCCGCGTCGACGTTCTTGGACCAGGTGGCGATGACCTTCTGGCCGGGGGTGCCGTCGGGCTTGACCACGTCCACGGCGGTCAGGCTGGGGAAGCCGGCGTAGTCCTGGCGCTGGGCGGCGGTGGGCTCCTTGGCGGTGGGCTTGGGGCTGGGGTAGACCCAGCTCACCGAGGCGTCGGTGGCGGAGCCGAGGAGGTAGCCGGTACGCGGCCCGGACTCCTGGGCGGTGACGGCCGGGGTGTCCGGAATCTGGCAGTAGGCGAGGGCGTTGGCTGTGCCGGTGGTGGCGCTGGCGGTGCCCTGAAGTGCGGGCACAGCGGTCAGCAGGCATGCGGCAGCGAGCAGCAGGCGGTGGGGCGACATGGGTGCGGCTCCTTGCGCAACGGACGATCTATGTCCGCTTTGTCATTTCTTTGCGCAAGAGAGGTTATATGTGCCGTTTGGGGCAATTTTATGTCGTTATTACTTTATGTTCGATTTGAGACCTGTGGGGGGTTTGGGGCTGGTGTGACCAGACGGGTGATGGTGGGTAGATGACACCGTGATGGACGCTCATGACGTGATCGTGATCGGGGCCGGATTCGCCGGGCTGGCCGCGGCACTCGACCTGACCGAGGCCGGGCTGCGCGTCGTGGTGCTCGAAGCCCGCGACCGGGTCGGCGGCCGGGTGCTCACCCGCGTGCTGCCCGACGGCACCCAGCTCGACCTCGGCGGCCAGTGGGTCGGACCGACGCAGCACCACGTACAGGAGCTGATCGCGCGCTTCCGCGTGGACACCTACCCGAGCCCCGAGCACGGCCGGCCCGTCGTCGAGTACGAGGGTCGCCGGCTCACCGAGCCGCCCGCCGAGGTGGCCGCGCTGCGCGAGCGACTCGACGGGCTCAGCCGCGAAGTACCGGTGGACGAACCGTGGCGGCACCCGCGCGCCCGCGAATGGGACACCACCACCCTGGCCTCCTGGCTGGCCGCGCACGCGCAGGATCCGGCAGCGGCCCGCGCGGTGGCCCGGGCGACGGCGGGCGCGCTGCTGGCCACCGACGCCGGCGAGGTGTCACTGCTGCACACGCTGTTCTACCTGGCCAGCGGCCAAGGACTGGACATGCTGGCCGGCTACGCGGGCGCGGCGCAGTCGCACCGGGTGGCGGGCGGGCCGCAGGTGATCGCCGAACGCATGGCGGCCGCCCTGCCCGAGGGAACGCTGCGCCTGGCCGAGCCGGTCCGGCGGATCGAGCACACGTCCGGCGGCGCCCGGGTGCTCACCGACCTGGGCCGGCACGACGCGCGCCGGGTCGTCGTCGCCATCCCGCCGGTCCTGGCCGGACGCGTCGACTACAGCCCGGCGCTGCCCGTCCAGCGCGACGGGCTCACCCAGCGCATGCCCGCCGGGCACGGGCTCAAGACGCACGCCGTCTACGACCGGCCGTTCTGGCGCGACCAGGGCCTGTCCGGGATCAGCACCAGCAACGACGGCCCGCTCACCGAGACCGCGGACAACACCCCGCCGGGCGGCCCCGGCGCGGTGCTCACCTCGTTCGCCTACGGCGCCGAGGCGCACCGGCTGCGCGCCATGGACGCCGCCGCCCGCCGCCGCGCCGTGCTGGAGCGGCTGGCCGCACTGTTCGGCGCGCGGGCGCTCGAAGCCCGCGAGTTCGTCGAGTACGACTGGTCCGCCCAGCCGTGGACCCGCGGCTGCTTCTCCGGCCACCCCGTGCCCGGCGCCTGGACCGGGTACGGGCCGGCGCTCCGCGCCCCCGTCGGCGTACTGCACTGGGCCGGCACCGAGACGGCGACCCGGTGGAACGGCTACTTCGACGGCGCCGTCGAATCCGGCCGGCGGGCGGCGGCCGAGGTGCTGGATCCTGGGGTCAGCCGGTGACGATCCCGGCGACCAGGTTGATCGCGGTGGCCAGGATGCCGGTGCCGAAGACGTACGACAGGAGGCAGTGGCGCAGCACGATCCTGCGGATGGTCGAGCTTGAGACGTCGGTGTCGGAGACCTGGTAGGTCATGCCCAGGTTGTAGCTGAAGTAGAGAAAGTCGGTGAAGACCGGCGGCCGACCGGAGTTGAAGTCGATCCCACCGTCCGCTGGGGGGTCGGGGTGGGGGTTGGAGCT
>NZ_JABCPZ010000177.1 GCF_013283785.1 Nonomuraea antri | reverse complement strand
GCGGGAGGGGCGGAGCCCCTCGCCGGGGGTGTGGGGGCGTGCCCCCACAAAGCGCAGCCTGAGCCGCCCGGTGCGGAGCACCCTCTGGGCGAAGCCCTTGCCCTTGGGTGTGGACGGTTCAGGCGGCGCGGGGGCGGAAGGCGGCCAAGGGGATGGCGAGCCAGGACGGCCGGTTGCGGGCCTCGTAGACGACCTCGTACACCGCCTTCGCCATCTCGAACGCCCGCAGCAACGCCGCGTCCCCCGGTGAGAGGCTGCCGCCGCCCTCGACGTACCCGTTGAGGAAGGCGGCGCGGTTGCGGTCGGCCCACTCCTCGGCCCGGGGCTCCAGGACGGCGGCCTCCGGGTGGTCGGCGAGCAGGTGTCTGGCGGCGTAGTCGAAGGAGCGCAGCATGCCGGCCACGTCCCGCAGCGGCGACGACAGGGCGCGGCGTTCGGCCAGTGGCTGGCCGGGCTCGCCTTCGAAGTCGAGCACCACCCAGTCCTGGTTGGTACGCATCACCTGGCCCAGGTGGTAGTCGCCGTGAACTCGTTGCACCGGCACTCGGGCGGTGAGTTGTTCCACCTGGTGGTAGGCGTTCTCCAGGGCGTTCACGTGCTCGCGGAGTTCGGGCACCTCGGCGACCGCGCCGTCGAGGCGGCGTCTGAAGCCTTCGGCCATGCGTTTGACCTCGTGGATCTCCACGACCTCGGTGGGGAAGGCCTGCGCGAGCTCGTGGTGCACGCGGGCGGTGGCGACGCCGAGCCGGTGCGACTCGGCCGCGAAGTCGCCGCCCGCCTCGGCGGCGGTGACGCCGGGCAGTGAGCCGTACAGGTCGCGGACGCTGGCCAGCGCGAGGTCCCAGCCGTCGTTGGCGGTGGACAGGAACTCCTGCATGAACGCGAGCGTGGTGTCGGTGCCGTCCAGGTCGGTGGCGATCCACCCGTACGGCTGCGCGATGTGCGGCGCCTCGCGCGCGGCCAGCGCGGTGACGATCTCCAGCTCCGGGTTGATCCCGGGGATGAGACGGCGGAAGAGCTTGCAGATGTAGGCGTCCCCGAACACCAGGGACGTGTTGGACTGCTCGGCGCCGAGCACCAGGCTGCGGTGCGCGGTGTCGATGTCGGCCCCGGCCACGTGCCGCAGGCGCAGGCCGCTGCGGGTCTCGTCGCGGGCCATCCCGTCGAGGAGCCATCCCGTGCGCTCCGCGTCATGAACCGCGTCGTATAGGTATTTATTATCAAAAATCCCGATCAGGACGTGCTTGAGCCGATCAGGGAGTTCGTCACGTTCGCCGAGCAGGATCTGGTACCGGTCACGTGACCCCTCCTGCCACACGGCCACCACGAGATGCCGCAGGCCGGGTGCCACTTCCACGTCCGACTCGATCGACAGTTCGTCGATCGGGCGCCCCTTGCCGCCGAACCAACGCTGGCGGCCGATCCATGCGGCAAGGAGCTCGTGCAGCACGTCTTACTCCTCCTGGGTTATGGCCGGTGGGAGTGTGAACCAATAGAACCCATGCCCGGGAAGCGTCAAAAGATACGGAAGCTCGCCAATTGCCGGAAATGGTACGCCTCCCATGGTCTCCACGGGGGACACACCGACGAATCTCCGCAGATCCAGCTCGACCGGTTGGGGGAAGCGGGACAGGTTGTTGACGCAGAGCATGCGATCGTCGCCCAGTTCACGGACGAACGCCAGCACACTCGGGTTGGACGAGTTCAGCTCGGTGAACTCGCCGAGCCCGAAGACCGGATGCCGCTTACGGATCTCGATCATGCGCCGGGTCCAGTGCAGCAGCGAGCCCGCGTTCTTCTGCTGGGCCTCGACGTTGATGCCGTGGTAGCCGTAGATCGGGTCCATGATGACCGGCAGATACAGGCGTCCCGGATCGCAGTCGGAGAAGCCGGCGTTGCGGTCGGGATCCCACTGCATGGGCGTGCGCACGCCGTCGCGGTCGCCGAGCCAGATGTTGTCGCCCATCCCGATCTCGTCGCCGTAGTACAACACCGGCGAACCGGGCAGCGACAGCAGCAGCGCGGTGAACAGCTCGATCTGGTTGCGGTCGTTCTCCAGCAGGGGCGCCAGGCGGCGGCGGATGCCGACGTTCGCCCGCATCCGGGGGTCCTTGGCGTACTCGGTGTACATGTAGTCGCGTTCTTCGTCCGTGACCATTTCGAGCGTCAGCTCGTCGTGGTTGCGGAGGAAGATCCCCCACTGGCAGTTCTCCGGGATCTTCGGCGTCTGGGCCAGGATCTCCGAGATCGGGTAACGCGACTCCCTGCGCACCGCCATGAAGATGCGCGGCATCAGCGGGAAGTGGAAGGCCATGTGGCACTCGTCGCCGCCGCCCACCGGGTCGCCGAAGTACTCGACCACGTCCGACGGCCACTGGTTGGCCTCGGCCAGCAGCACCCGGTCCGGGTAGAGCCGGTCCACCTCGGTACGCACCCGCTTGAGGTATTCGTGCGTGCGCGGCAGGTTCTCGCAGTTGGTGCCCTCCTCCTCGAAGAGGTACGGCACCGCGTCCAGCCTGAACCCGTCGATGCCCAGGTCCAGCCAGAAGCGCAGCACTTCCAGCATCGCGTCCTGGACGTCCGGGTTCTCGTAGTTCAGGTCGGGCTGGTGGTGGAAGAACCGGTGCCAGTAGTACTGCTGGCGCACCGGGTCGTAGGTCCAGTTGGACGTCTCGGTGTCGATGAAGATGATCCGGGCGTCCTGGTACTTCTCATCAGTGGACGACCAGACATAGAAGTCGCCGAACGGCCCCTCCGGGTCGTGGCGCGAGGCCTGGAACCACGGGTGCGCGTCGCTGGTGTGGTTCATGACCAGGTCGGCGATCACGCGCATGCCGCGTTTGTGTGCCTCGTCCACGAGCTTCACGAAGTCCCCCAGATCCCCGAACTCGGGCAGGATCTTCATGAAGTCGGCGATGTCATACCCACCGTCACGCAGCGGCGAGTCGTACAGCGGCAGCAGCCACAGACAGTCGACGCCGAGCCACTGCAGGTAGTCGAGTTTGCTGATCAGGCCCTTGATGTCGCCGGTGCCGTCGCTGTTGGAGTCGGCGAAACCCCTGATCAGGACCTCGTAGAAGACCGCGCGCTTGTACCAGTAAGGATCGCGCGGCTTCTCCTCGTCGAAGGTGTTGGGAATGGGTGTGGAGCTCATGAGCTCACCCGGCTCATGAGGAGGGCGCTTTCACACACGTTGAAGACTCCCCGCTGAATTCTGTTCTACCGTGGCGCGGCTCGTACGGTGAGAATGTGGGCAGGCTGGATGTGAGGGTCGAGGCGTACATAGTTGCTCTGCCTCCAGCGGTACGACTCCCCCGACAGCTCGTCGTCGACGACGAACTCGGCGTTCCAATCGAGACCGAGGGCCGGCAGGTCAAGATCTACCGTCGCCTCGTGGGTGTGGTGTGGATCGAGATTGATGACCGCCAGAACGACATCGCCCAGCCCGTGCCTTCGTGTGGCCGTGTCATAGGCGCCCGGGAGCCGCTTCGAGAAGCAGATCATGTCCGGTTGGTCGACCCTGTGGAACCGTAGATTACGCAATTCCTGCAGCGCTGGATGCGCTCTTCGGAACAAATTCAGGTGAGTGATGAAGGGAGCCAGGGTCCGGCCTTCCCGCTCCGCCGCTACCCAATCGCGAGGTCTGTACTGATATTTCTCGCTATCTAGGTATTCCTCGCTACCGGGGCGAACCGGAACATTTTCCGCGAGCTCGTATCCGGAGTAAACCCCCCAGGTAGGCGAGGCGAGCGCGGCCAGCACGGCCCGGATCTTGAAAGCTGGAACTCCACCGTGCTGCAGGTACTCGTGCAAAATGTCCGGAGTGTTGACGAACAGGTTCGGCCGTAGGAAATAAGAGGTTTCGTGGGACAACTCCGAGAGGTATGTCTCCACGTCCCATTTGGAGTTCTTCCACGTGTAGTACGTGTACGACTGGTGGAACCCCACCTTGGCCAGCGCCCGCATCATCGCCGGCCGGGTGAACGCCTCCGACAGGAACAGCACGTCCGGGTCGGTGGCGTGGATGTCGGCCATCAGCCGCTCCCAGAACCCGACCGGCTTGGTGTGCGGGTTGTCCACCCGGAAGATCCGCACGCCGTGGTCGACCCAGTGCCGCAGCACCCGCTTGACCTCGGCGTAGATGCCTTCGGGGTCCCGGTCGAAGTTGATCGGGTAGATGTCCTGATATTTCTTGGGCGGGTTCTCCGCGTAGGCGATCGTCCCGTCCGCCCGGATCGTGAACCACTCGGGGTGCTCCTTCACCCACGGGTGGTCGGGCGCGCACTGCAGTGCGAAGTCGAGCGCGACCTCCATGCCCAGCTCGCGGGTGCGCGAGACGAACTCGTCGAAGTCCTCGATCGTCCCCAGGTCGGGGTGGACGGCGTCGTGGCCGCCGTCCTCGGAGCCGATCGCCCACGGCGAGCCCGGCTCGTCCGGCTCCGGGCTGAGCGTGTTGTTGCGGCCCTTCCGGTACGTGTGCCCGATCGGATGGATGGGCGGCAGGTAGACCACGTCGAAGCCCATGGCGGCGATCGCCGGCAGCCGCTTGGCCGCTGTCTGGAAATTTCCGGACTTGGAGATGCCGACGTCGTTGACGATCGCGCCCTCGGAACGCGGGAAGAACTCGTACCAGGAGCCGTACAGCGCCCGCCGCCGGTCCACCCGGATGCGATGCTGCTTCGACCTGGTCACCAGCTCCCGGAACGGATGCGCCTCAAGCAGGGCCGCCGTGTCGGGCAACTGGGCGATCGACAGCCGCGCCCGCGGGTCGAGCTCCTCGTCACGCAGCGTGGCCGCGATCGACAGCAGCGCCGCGCGGTGCCCGCAGGCGGTGTCGCCGTTGCCGTTGCCCTTGCTGTTGGCCGTGCCGTTCTTGGCGTGGGCGTTCTTCGCGGCGCCGTTCCCGTTGCCGTTTCCGTTGCCGTTTCCGTTGCCGTTCCCGTTCTCGTGGCCGTTGCCCGCGCGCGTCTGGCCGTTCGGCGCGGGGCAGTCGCTCTGGCGTACGGACCTGGCCGCCCGCTCGAACAGCCGGGCGCCTTCCTCGCACATCAGATCGGAATCCATGCCACGCGGGATCTTGATCTCGGCGTCGTGCAGCCAGGTGCTGATCGGGTCGCTCCACGCCTCCACGCGGAACAGCCAGTCGCCCTCGGCGGGCAGGGTGACGTCCACGCCCCACCGGTCGGTGCCGGGGGCGAGCTCGCGCATTCGTCTCAGCCGGCCACGCTGACCGTCGGGCGAGGTGAGCACCACGCCCGCGGCCACGGCGTCATGGCCCTCTCTGAACACGGTCGCGGAGACCTCGAAGGTCTCGCCCGCGACCGCCTTCGCGGGCCACTGCCCGCAGTCGACGACGGGGGAGATGTCCGTGATGGGAATTCGTCCGATCATCGCATTTCAAGGTTTGCGACGACACTCTCGGTGTCGCCGGAGCGTATCCGTACGTGCAGACAGAGCTACCCGGCGTGGACCAGATGGAAGCAGCCCACCCCTGGCAGGATCGATCCTTGCATGTAAATTGTGGACAGCGGCGGATAGAGCCCCGGGTGTCCCCGGGAAAACCCAACATTGGAGGAAGTTGCCCCAATAGTCCCTCTTCATGCTTGTTCCCGGAAGGGGTTTGAAGGGGTTCAGTGGGGGTGAAGGAGTCATAGGTCCCTCCTAGCCCGTAGGGTGCGAAAACGTGAGAGCTATCCGCCGGTTTACCGTCCGGACCGTCCTGCCCGCGGAGCTGGCCGCGCTCGGTGAGCTCGTCCAGAACCTGCGATGGTCATGGCATCCAGAGACGATGGATCTCTTCGCCGAGGTCGACTCAGACCTCTGGGAGCGGGTCGGCCACGATCCCGTGGCCCTGCTCGGCGCCGTCAGCCCGGCCAGGCTCAGTGAGCTGGCCGGCGACCGCCGATTCCTGCGCCGCCTCGCCGACGCCGCCGACGACCTGCGCGAGTACATGACCTCGCCGCGCTGGTATCAGACGCTGCCCGACGCCGCGCGCGCGATCGCCTACTTCTCGCCGGAATACGGCATCGCCGCGGCACTCCCGCAGTACTCGGGCGGCCTCGGCATCCTGGCCGGCGACCACCTGAAGGCGGCCAGCGACCTGGGCGTGCCCATCCTCGCGGTGGGCCTGCTCTATCGCCACGGCTACTTCACGCAGTCGCTCTCGCCCGAGGGCTGGCAGCTGGAGCACTACCCGTCGCTCGACGCGGGCGGCCTGCCGCTGACCCTGCTCAAGTCGGACGAATCCACGCCCGTCAAGGTCCGCATCGCGCTGCCCGACGACCGCGAGCTGCACGCCCAGGTCTGGGTCGCCCAGGTCGGCCGCGTGCCGCTGCTGCTGCTCGACTCCGACGTGGCCGACAACGACACGGCCGCCCGCGACATCACCGACCGGCTCTACGGCGGCGGCACTGACCACCGGCTCATGCAGGAGCTCCTGCTCGGCGTGGGCGGCGTACGGGCGATTCGCGCGTACTGCCGCATCACCGGGCACGCCGAGCCCGAGGTGTTCCACACCAACGAGGGCCACGCCGGCTTTCTCGGCCTGGAACGCATCCGCGAGCTGACCGAGTCGCGGCTGTCGTTCGACGAGGCGCTGGAGGCCGTACGCGCGGGAACCGTGTTCACCACGCACACGCCGGTGCCGGCCGGCATCGACAGGTTCCCCAAGGACATGATCGAACGGCACTTCGGCGGCGCCGTCTCCTGGCCGACCGTGCCCGTCGAACGCATTCTCGACCTGGGCGCCGAGTCCGACCCGCACCGGTTCAACATGGCGGTCATGGGCATGCGCCTGGCCCAGCGCGTCAACGGCGTGTCCGAGCTGCACGGCGAGGTCAGCCGTGACATGTTCAAGGATCTTTGGCCCGGATTCGACCTGGACGAGGTGCCGATCGGCTCCATCACCAACGGCGTGCACGCCCCGACCTGGGTCGGCCGCGAGCTCATGGAGCTGGCCGGGCGCGAGCTGCCCACGCTCATCGAGCGGGCCCGCGGCTGGGACGGCATCCAGAAGATCGCCGACGGCGAGCTCTGGGACATCCGCGGCACGTTCCGCCGCCGCCTGGTCGAAGGCGCCCGGGTCCGGTTGCGCCGTTCGTGGCGTGAGCGCGGGGCGTCCGACGCCGAGCTCGGCTGGATCGACGACGCGCTCGACCCCGAAGTGCTGACCATCGGCTTCGCCCGGCGCGTGCCGTCGTACAAGCGGCTCACGCTCATGCTGCGCGATCCGGAACGGCTGACCGGGCTGCTGCTCGATCCGGACAAACCCGTCCAGATCGTGATCGCTGGCAAGGCGCACCCGGCCGACGAGGGCGGCAAGAAGCTGATCCAGCAGATCGTCAAGTTCGCCGACCGGCTCGACGTCCGGCACCGGATCGTCTTCCTGCCCGACTACGACATGGCGCTCGGCCAGCTCATGACGCAGGGCTGCGACGTCTGGCTGAACAACCCGCTGCGCCCGCTGGAGGCGTCCGGCACCTCGGGCATGAAGTCGGCGCTGAACGGCGGGCTCAACCTGTCGATCCGCGACGGCTGGTGGGACGAGTGGTACGACGGCACGAACGGCTGGGCCATCCCCACCGCCGACGGCGTCACCGACCCCGACCGGCGCGACGAGCTGGAGGCCGCCGCGCTGTACGACCTGATCGAGCACGAGGTGTCCGACCGGTTCTACGACCGCGCGCTCGACGGGCTGCCCCGGCGCTGGATGGAGATGGTCAAGCACACGCTGGCCTCGCTCGGCCCGAAGGTGCTCGCCGGGCGCATGCTGCGCGACTACGTGGTCGGCCTGTACACCCCGGCGGCGATGTCGGCCCGCGCGCTGGCGGCCGACTCGTACGCGCCGGCCAAGGCGTTCGCGGCCTGGCGGCTGCGCGTCACCCGGGCCTGGCCCGGGGTGCGGGTGGAGCACGTGGAGGCGTCGGGCGTGGGTGACACGCCGGAGGTCGGCGCCTCGATCGAGCTGCGCGCCACGATCGCGCTCGGCGACCTCGAACCCGGCGACGTGCTGGTCGAGGCCGCCTTCGGCAAGGTCGGGCCGCACGACGAGCTGATCCATCCGGCGTACGCGGAGCTGACCTGCTCCGGCCTGGACGACGACGGCCGGGCGCACTACTCCGGCGTGGTGCCGCTCGACCGCACCGGGGCGTTCGGGTACACCGTCCGGGTCGTCCCGCACCACCCGCTCGCCGCGGCCAAGGCCGAACTCGGCCTGATCACCGTGCCGGAGGAGCCGGCGGGGATGACCAACGGCACCCTGCGCTAGATCCACGCGCATGGATCCGCCCGCCGGATCCATGCGCGAGATCCACAAGGCGGCACCGCAGTTCGACATCGGGATACAGGCGGCATAATCGGACCGTGGACGACAGCGGGAACGGCCTGCGGGCCGACACTCTGGTGGCCACGGTCCGCGGTGTGCTGCCCTCCCTGACGCCTGCCGCCCAGACCGTCGCCCGCCTCATACTCGAAGACCCCGCGACGGTGGCCAGGAGCACCATCACGGAGCTCTCCGCCGCCTCCGGCACCAGCGAAGCCACGATCGTGCGCACCGCACGGCTGCTCGGCTTCGCCGGATATCCGCAGCTCAGACTGGCCCTGGCCGCCGCGGCGGCGCAACCGGACCGGCTGGTGCCCGGCGATCTCGCGCCGGACGACCCGCTGTCCGAGGTCATCCAGAAGGTGGCCAGGGCCGAGTCCGAGGCGATCAACGACACCGTCGCCCAGCTCACCTCCGAGCGGCTCGGGCTGGTCGTCGAGTCCATCGCCGGCGCCCGCAGGATCGACGCCTACGGCGTGGGCGCCTCCGGCCTGGTGGCCGAGGACATGGCGCAGAAGCTGCTGCGCATCGGGCTGTCCAGCCACGCCTTCCAGGACGCGCACCTGGCGCTGACCAGCGCCGTCCTGCTCAAACCCGGCGACGTGGCGATCGGCATCAGCACCTCGGGCGAGACGCCCGACGTGCTCGAACCGCTGTCGCGGGCGGGGGAGGCCGGGGCGACCACGGTGGCCATCACGAACAACCCCCGCTCCTCGATCGCGGAGCTGGCCGAACACGTGCTGATCTCGGCCGGGCGCGAGACGGAGTTCCGCCCCGGCGCCCTGGCCAGCCGCATCAGCCAGCTCCTCGTCGTCGACTGCGTGTTCGTCGGCGTCGCCCAGCGCACGTACGACTCCTCTCAGGAGGCGCTCGCCAGCACCAGGCGCGCCGTCAAGGAGTTCACCCGGAGAACGACACCCGCACGTCGTCAGCCTTGACGAACATCACCCGGTGCCCGAACTGGATCTCCAGGTACTTCGTCTTGCCGCGCACGACCGTGTGCGGGGCCGGGTCGAAGGTGACGGCCCGGTAATACTCGGTCGCGGCCGGCCCGGCCAGCGTGTACTTCTCGCCCGCCGAGAACGTGTACTGCAGCGGGGTGACCGGCTGGTACGGGATGCCCTCGGGGTAGGCCTCCTGCTCCGGGTAGGCCCGGCCGTACACCGGGACCGTGGCCAGGCCCGGCTTGGGCGTCACGACCAGGCCCATCGACGGCACCGCCGTGGGCGCCGCGGCCGGGTTGTGGAACCAGGCCTTCTGCCCCAGGTACCAGATCGCGGTCCAGTCGCCCTGCCGGTCGGCCACGGCGAACCGCTGGCCGGTGGTGGCGCGGGCGCTGTGGTCGTACACGCTGTAAAGCGATTCACCCGTGGGGTGCTTGCCGATGTCCTTCACCAGCGGCGCGTCCGCGCGCGGCTCGGTACGCAGCCAGACCGTGCTGGCCGGCAGCGGCGGGCAGGCGTCGTTCGGACGCTCCTTGCTGCAGCCGTAGAAGTACGGCCGGTTGGTGGCGAAGTCCGGCTTGATCATGACCGAGCCGGACTTCGGTCCGCCGAACTGGTGCAGCGGCGCGCCCATCAGCTCGAAGTAGTGCGCCCAGTCCCAGAACGGGCCCGGGTCCTCGTGCATGCCGCGGACCGTGGTCGGCAGCGTGCCCGGCACGTTGTCGTGGCCCAGGATGTGCGCGCGGTCGAGCGGCACGCCGTGCTTCATCGCCAGGTACCGCACCAGCCTGGCCGACGAGCGGTACATCGCCTCGGTGTACCAGGTGCTGCCCGCACGCAGGAAGCCCTCGTGCTCGATGCCGACCGACTTGGCGTTGATGTACCAGTTGCCGGCCTGCCAGCCGACGTCCTTGGTCTTGATGTGCTGGGCGATGTGACCATCGCTGGCGCGTACCGAGTAGTGCCAGCTCGCGCCGTAGTTCGGGTCCTTGACCAGGCCGATGGAGGGCAGGAAGTACCCCTCCATGTCGTGGATGATGATGTAGTCGACCTTCTGGCTGAACGGCCGGTTGGCGAGGTCGTGGTGGCCGTAGCTGCCGTTGGGCCGCTCGGCGTACCCCGACGGGATCCACTCGCAGGAGATCGACGCCGGGCACTCCACGCCGTCAGGGCGCGAGGGGCGCAGGCCGAGCTTCTCCAGCCACTTCTCGATCTTCTCCAGATCGGGCACGGCGGGCAGGTTGACGCGGTGGCCGTCGTCGGTGGTGCGCTCGACGCCGCCCTTGATGGTGGCGTACACCTCGTCGGCGAAGAACTTGGCCGCGCCGGCCTCCTGAGCGCCCGAGTACTTGGCGACGGCGCCGTACCACTCGCCTGGGTCGGCGCTCAGCGGCGCGCCCAGCGACTTCTGGAAGTCGGCGAGCAGCGCCGCGCCGCCCCTGATGTTGGCGGCGGGGTCGGTACGCAGCCGCTCGTGGCTCTCGCCGGTCAGCGCGGCCGCCTTCTCCATGGTGCGCAGCGAGGCCGGGATCTCCGCCGGGGCCGGGGCCTGGACCGGCTCCTGCGGCCGCGAGTCGTCGCCGCGGGGGTCCTCCTCGCCCTCGTCGTGGTGGTTCGACCCGGCGTACGCGGCCGCGTCGGTCAGGTGCATGGGGCCGAAACCGGCGTCGCTGCTGGGCTGGCCGGCGTGGGCGTCCCAGCGGGACTGCAGGTAGGAGACGCCGAGCAGGACGCTCTCCGGGACCTGGAACTCCTTGGCCGCCGCCGCGAAGGCGAGCTGCCGTTCCGCGGGGTCGGCCGACTCGGCCTGGGACGCCGTGACGCTCGTCGTTAACGGCAGCAAGGCGACCGTCGCGATCGCCAACACTCTGCGCATGTACCGCTCCTTGACTGGGGGGTCGTGCTGGAGTCAGCGTCTCAACATTTTCCTTCGTAGACGAGAGCTTTACGAAGGAATTTTTCACCAGTTAACTGATCGGCACCGGTTCTTTACCCGGGTCGCCGCGTGCTCGGATCGGCCGGTGTCAGGGCTCTCACCTGGGGAAACTGGTATGGCATGACTGGCATCATGCTGCGCAGCACCGCGTTCAACGACCACGCGATGATCCCGCACGACTACTCCCACGAGGCCGGCGACCGCTCGCCGGAACTCGAATGGACCGGCACCCCCGAGGGCACCGCCGAACTCGCCCTGATCTGCGAAGATCCGGACGCTCCTCGGGGCACGTTCACCCACTGGCTGGCCGCCGGCATCGCGCCCGACGTCGAGCAGGTCGCCGCGGGCACCGACCCGCAGGGCGCCACGCTCGGCCGCAACGACTACGGAGAGCGCGGCTACGGCGGCCCGCACCCGCCGGCCGGGGACTCGCCGCACCGGTACTTCTTCCACGTGTACGCCCTGGCCGACCACTCCCGCCTGCCCGAAGGCTTCACGGCGGAGGACTTTCACCGCTGCCTGCAGAACGCCGACGTCCTGGCCTCGGGAACCTTGGTCGGCACATACGGGCGGTGAATTGGTTGTACGGCGGTGACCTCGTACGGCCGGTGACTCCGTACGGCCGGTGACTCCGTACGGCCGGTGACTCCGTACGGCCGGTGACTCCGAACGGCGGTGATCCCGAACTGCCGGTGACCCCGTACGGCCGGTAACCCCCCCACGGTCGGTGACCCGTATGGCGAGGGTCCGTGCGATGGGCTGTGAACGGGTTCGATGGGGTGGGCCGGCGGCGGGTGTTAGGTTCGTCGCATGGGTGAGTTTGTGAGCATCGAGGTGGCCGACCAGATCGCCACGATCCGTCTTGACCGTCCGAAGATGAACGCGCTCAACGGGCAGGTGCAGCGAGAGATCGCCGAGGCCGCCCGCGCGGTCGACACCGACCCGCAGGTGCAGGCGGTGATCATCTACGGCGGCGAGAAGGTCTTCGCCGCCGGTGCGGACATCAAGGAGATGGCCGACATGTCCTACGCCGACATGTCCACCCACTCCCGCACGCTCCAGGCCTGTTTCACCGCGGTCGCCCAGATCGGCAAGCCGGTCATCGCTGCCATCACGGGTTACGCCCTGGGCGGCGGCTGCGAACTGGCGTTGTGCGCCGACTTCCGGGTGGCCGGCGAGTCGGCCAAGCTCGGCCAGCCGGAGATCCTGCTCGGCATCATCCCCGGCGCCGGCGGCACCCAGCGCCTGCCCCGCCTGATCGGCCCGTCCCGGGCCAAGGACCTCATCTTCACCGGCCGCCACGTCCCGGCCGCGGAAGCGCTCGCGCTGGGCCTGGTGGACCGGGTGGTTCCGGACGAGCAGGTGTACACCGCCGCCCTGGAGTGGGCGGCCACCTTCGTCGGCGGCCCCACGGTCGCGCTACGCGCCGCCAAGCAGGCGGTGGACCAGGGGCTGGAGGTCGACCTCGACACCGGCCTGGAGATCGAGCGCCTGCAGTTCTCCGGCCTCTTCGCCACGGACGACGCCAAGACCGGCATGCGCGCCTTCGCCGAGAAGACCAAACCCAAGTTCACCGGCCGCTGACCGACGTCCGCCGCAGTGCGCCCCGCCCCCTTCCGCGACGGTCGAGGGTGGGGCGCTGGTCGCAGGTGAGACGTCCTCAGCCGAATGTCTCGTCGATGGAGTAGGCGGTCGCGGCCGCCCGCCGTATCCAGGTGCCGAGCTGCGGTGCGTCTTTACACGCCAGGATGCGAGCTCTCATCTCGGAGCCCACAGCCGGTTCCCACACCTCGAACACCGCCGAGAACGCCTCGTCCTGGCCCCCGACCAGCCCTCTCAACCTCGCCTTTCCCGCGTTGCTCGCGGGCGGCTGGGCTGTGGACGGGCCGACCGGTGGGGCATTGCCAAGATCTCCGCCAGATACCGCCGGGATTGGGCGGTCAGTCGAAGATCTCGTCGATGGAGTGGGCGGTCGCGGCGCGCCGCACCCATTTGTCGAGCTGCTGCGCGTCCTTGCATGAGGAGATGCGAGCTTGCACTTCCGGGCCTACAGCCAGGTTCCGCGCTTCGAGAACCGCCATCAGCGCTCCCGCCTCACCCTTGACCACGCCTTTCCCGTAGTGCTTGCGGGCGAAGGGGCTGTAGACGGGCCAGTCGGTGGTCTTCGTCATGATCTCCTCCAGGAGCTGCCAGGCCTCGGCGGTCAGTCGAAGATCTCGTCGATGGAGTGGGCCGTTGCGGCGCGCCGTACCCACTTGTCGAGCTGCTGCGCGTCCTTACATCCGGCGATGCGGGCTTTCACCTCTGGGTTCACCGCCAGATTCCGCGCTTCGAGAACCGCCAAGAGCGCCTCGGCCTCACCTTCCGCCCTGCCCTTGACCTGACCCTCTGTTAGGCCTTTCCCGTAGTGCTCGCGGGCGAAGGGGCTGTAGACGGGCCAGTCGGTGGTCTTCGTCATGATCTCCTCCAGGAGCTGCCGGACGATCGGGGCGGACAGGTTGTAGGCGTATTCATAATACTTCGCAGCGTGTTCGTCCTGTAGCTCTACGAGAGCTTTTACGAAGGCGTTGGTGACGGCCGGCCGGTCGCCGTGCGCCATGACGGACAGCGCCGCCAGCTCGGGATGTGTGCTCATGTACGCCGCATCGTCGATGGCCGGGATCTGGTCGGGCCCGATGACCCGCGGCTGGAGCGTGAACCGCGCCAGTTCGGTCTCGATCGGCTCGCTCGCCCAGGCGGCGGTGCCGGCGTCCGGGCAGATCGCCAGGAGCGTGACCGGTTTGTCCAGGCGCAGCCAGAGTGCCGCCGCGTATCGGGTCCAAGCTTTGCGTTTTTCGTCCGTCCGATCGCGCTGCACCTCGACGATCACGCCGTGGACGGGCTCCTGACGCGGCCCGACCAGGACCACCGTGTCGGCCTGGAAGTCCTGTGACGGCCGGTCGTTGAAGTCCGATCCCGCGACCTCGACCAGGGTGTGCGGCGGGAAGTCCATGGCATAGACGTGCTGGAGCAGTTCGACGGCCAGTTCTGGCCTGTTGCGGAACAGTGTGTTCAGGGTGTCGTGGACGACGGAGGGCATGTCGCGGAACGTTAGCAGTCATGTGCGGAGCGTCGCAGGACTTCCGGATTGAAAGACCTTCAGCGGGATCTGGGAGAAGTGGGCGACACTCGGTCACATGTCGCCCGACCTCGAGCACGGCTGGCCACGCTGCAATCAGGACGCCTGCGTCGGCGTCCGAGTGAGCGGGCGGAACCAATGCCTGGCGCACGTCGACGGCGGCACCCGGGACGAGGCGCTGCGCGCGCTCTCCCCGGACGGCGAATTGGACCTGCGCGGGGTGCAGGTCTCGGCGGAACTCCTGGCGGCGCTGCTGCGGGCCATGACACCGAAGGGCGGCACAAGCGCCCGACTCGGACGGACGCGCTTCGACCACACCCGATTCGAGCGGGCCGATTTCAGCGGCGTGGAATTCACCGGCGACGCTTCTTTCCAGGACGTCCGGTTCGGGGGTCGGGTGGATTTCGGCGGGGCGCGGTTCAGGGCAGGCGCCGCTTTCGTCCGGGCCCGGTTCGTGGGGCAGGCCGATTTCTCGTTCGCCGGGTTCGGCGGGGTCGCCGCATTCGATCGAGCCGTGTTCTCCGACGCCGCCGATTTCGACGACGTGGTGTTCGAGCAGGCTGCCAGGTTCCCCGGTTCGACCTTCCGCGACGAGGCGTCCTTCTGCGCGGACTTCCACGGCAGAGCCCTGTTCGGGGGCGATCGGGCACTGGAGGCGGCGAGATTCGAGACGGCGGCGATGTTCCGCGAGGCCGTCTTCCACGCGGCCGCGGATTTCGCCGGCGTCAGATTCGAGAAGGCGAGCTTCCGCGCGGCGCGATTCGACGGCCGGGCCGCTTTCGGCGGAGCCGAATTCGTGTCCTGCGCGCTTTTCGACGACATCATCGTCGGCGACGACGCGCGATTCGCCGGGGCGGCGTTTCCCGCGGGGGCCTCGTTCGGCGGGGCGACGTTCGCGAAACTGCTGGACCTCAGCGACACCGCCCTGGGCGACCACTCCATCGTCGGGCCCTGCGTCGTGGACGCGCTCGACCTCACCCGGGCCAAGTTCGGCCGCGACGTCCTGGTCTCCGCACGGCTGGCGAAGATCGTCGCGATCGGGCTGCGCTGCCCGGAAGGGCTCAATCTGCGGCTCGACGGGGCTGTTTACATCGATGCACCGAAGGCGCACTCGCCGACCACGTTCACACTCCGTTGCTCGGACGGGGACGTCACGGTGGCTCACGCCGTCTTCGACCGTCCCACGATCATCGGCGCCACCCCGGACCTGCCGCTCCCCGGCGTATCGCGGCGCCCGCTGCCGCGCCTGCTGACCCTGCGCAAGGTGGACGCGACCAACCTCACCCTGGCCGGACTCGACCTGGCCGCCTGCCGCTTCCTGGACTGTTTCAACCGCGACCAGTTACGGATCGACGGCCCGCCCCGATTCACCGGGCCGCCGCGTGAGCGTCGCTGGACCAGGCGTCTGACGCTCGCCGAGGAACATCTGTGGCGGGTGCGTCACGACCGGCGTCCCGAAGGCTGGTTCCCCGAGAGCTGCCGCCACCCCGGCGAGTCCGAACCCGCACGGCTGGGACGGCGGCACGGCGCGATGGCGCGGCGCGAGGCGGCCAGGATCCAGGCCGTCTACCGTGACCTGCGCAAGGGCCGGGAGGACGGCAAGGACGAACCGGGCGCGGCCGACTTCTACTACGGCGAGATGGAGATGCGCCGGCTGGCCGCCGCGCCGCGCGGGGCCGAGCGGGCGCTGCTCACGGCGTACTGGCTGATCTCGGGGTACGGGCAGCGGGCGAGCCGGGCGCTGACGGCGCTGGCGCTGCTACTGCTGCTGGGGACGGTCGGCTTCGCCACGGCCGGATTCGCCCCGTCCACGCGGGTGGAGTACCGGCCGGTCGTCACCGCGCCGGGACAACAGCCGCCCGGCTACCGTCCGGTCACCGTGCCCACGGGGGCGCGGCCGGGCTGGGGTGATGCGCTGGAACACAGCGTCAACAGCGCGACCTCGCTGCTGCGCGCCCCGCAGACGCAGCCGCTCACGCCGTTCGGCCGGGTGTGCGAGATCTGCCTGAGATTGCTCGGCCCGCTCCTGTTCGGCCTGGCCGTCCTGGCGATACGCGGCCGCGTCAAACGCTGAGGGCGTTGCGGGAACGCCGGGGGCCTGCGGATCAACCGCTCCCGGCCGGGTGAGCCAGGTCGAGGGCACGCGGTTCGGGGTGGTTGCCGGCCGAGCACTCCCGGCCCATACGGGTCTCCAGCCGAGGACCCCGTTCGGGCGCTCGCGGTCCGGGTGGGTTCCCGGCCGGGCGCTCGAGGCCCGGGCTCCGGTTGGACGCTCGGGGTTTGGCTGGGCTCGCTTGAGTACCTCCGACTCCGAATGGGTGCAGTCGGATAGAGCATGGCGCCGAATGGGTGCAGTCGGATGAGTACGGCGCCGAATGGGTGCGGTCGGATAGGTATGCCTCGGAATGGCTCCGGTCGGCCGGGTACGTCCAGCCCGAAGCGGGGGCGCGGCTGGGTGCTGCCAACTCGGGTGGAGCACCAGCCAGGCACGCATGGCCGCCACACCGGAGTGTCAGACGCGTTCGGGAAAGCCGACCCGTCGAATGTGAGGATTGCCAGTATCGTGGCGTTTCATGATGCGCGTCCTGGTCCCCGTCCGGCTGCGTAAGGCCGTGCGCACGTGGTTCGACTCCCGCTACATCTCCATCGCTGACCACCGGCAGGACATCAGGGACGCGCTGTGGGAAGTCCAGACGCTGCGCAGGGAGATGGCCACCCTCCAGGCGGAGGTGGAGCGGCTGAAGAACGCCCGGCCGCCCGCGATCGACAAGACGAAGGTCGACGACACGCACCGCCTGGCCCAGGAGACGGCCCAGGCCATGGACGGCGTACTCCAGAACGAGATTCTCGTCTGGCAGGCCATAGACGACCTGCGTCAACGCGTGGGCGCCGGTGGCCGGCCATGAGAGTGACCTGGACCGGGGGCGAACTGACGTTCCGGCTCGACCTCGAGGACGAGATCACCGGTAAGGCCGCGGACGAACACCCGGTCAAGCTGGCGACCAACTCCTGCGCCATCGGCGGCGTGCCGGACGACGCGCACCCCGACCTGTTCGCCGTGGCCGCCTGGACGATCGTCGCGCCCTGGACCAGAAAACGGATCACGTTCGACCGGGCCATCTCCGAACGGGTGGCCGAGGCGCTGCGGCAGGGCTGGGGGATCGAGGCCGGGCCCGTCGGCGCCGAGCCGCGTACGGCCGGGCGCACGCTCGCGATCTCCTACAGCGGCGGCGCGGACTCCGTCGCCGCGGCCGCCGTCTACCCCGAGGCGCCGTTCGTGCACTTCCAGCGTGTGCCGCACCGCCGCGTGCCCAACCGCTGGCCGCACTACCGCTCGGACGTCCTGGCCAAGCTGGCCGAGCAGACCGGACGCGAGCTGACCACGGTCACGTCGGACCTGGAGTTCACGCTGGCCGAGCCAAGGCCCGGGTACCCGGAGCACCACGCGGTGGCCGCCGGAGCGCTGCTGCTGGCCGACCGGATGGACCTGGGCGGGCTGGCGTTCGGCTATGAACTCGGTTCACGCTGGCTAGGCGGGGATCGCTATCTGTTGCGCTTCACCCCCGACAACCCGATGTGGGCGCCGCACGGGGCGTGGGGACGGTTGTTCGCCGCCACCGGTGTGCACATCGTGCTGCCGGTGGGCGGGGTGAGCGAGGCCGTCACCATGCGTCTGGCGTTGAACTCCGAGCTCAAGGACCAGGTGCGCTGGTGCCTGCGCGGGACCGACGGCCCCTGCCGCACCTGCGGGAAGTGCCTGTACAAGGAGCTTATCCAGGCCGCCGTCGAACGTCGCCCACTCGACACGCCGCTCAGCGCGGACCGTCCCGTCGTGCGCAAATGGCTCCGGCCGCCGCCGTACGGCGGGCAGGAGATGATCGAGTACGGTCTGGCCCGCGTCCCGGGAATCGAACGCACGATCTTCGCCAAGGCACTCGACCACTTCGACGCCACTGAGGAGTCCACGAGCTGGCTCGACCACTGCTACCCGCCCGCGATCGACGAGATCCCGCAACCGTGGCGGGACACGGCGGCGGCGTTCATGTCGGAGCAGGTGGGACTGATGAGCGCGGACGAGACGCAACGGGTGGAGACGTGGGGCATGTGACGCGAGTGGCGGCCGCGAGGACGGTCGGGCATGCGACGCGAGTGACGGCACGAGGGACGAGCGCCGGGCATGTGAGGCCAGTGACAGCACGAGGGCCGGTTGCAGGGCGCATGACGTCGGCGACGGCACCAGTGGCGGTCGCGGGGAACGTGGCGGGGATCCCAGACGCGGCGGCGAGGTGTGTGGCGTCGGAGGTGGTCCCATCGGCGGCGGTCTCAACGGCGGCGGAACCAACGGCGGAGGTCACATCGACGGCGGTCCCAACGGTGGTGGCACTAATGGCGGTCTCAGCGGCAGTCCCAACGGTGGTGGTCCCGACGGCGGCGGTCCCAGCGGTGGCGGGCCCCGCGATGGTGGTCCCGACGGCGGTGGTCCCGGCGGCGGTGGCCTCAACGGCGGTGGTCCCATCGGCGGCGGTCTCAGCGGTGGTGGCACCAACGGTGGTCCCGACGGCCGTGGTTCCGACGGTGGTGGTCCCAGCGGTGGTGGGCCCCGTGACGGCGGTCACGTTCGTCGTCGCCCCGCGCGACCCCGCCCTGCGCAACCCCGCCCCGCAGGTGACACCGTCGGCCGTCCTCAGGGCGGTCGGTGGAGAGGTAAGGGTTCGGTGAATGGAGGCGCGGCGCGCGTGAAGGTTTATCTGTCCGTGGACATGGAGGGCGTGACGGGGCTGACCGACCCCGAGGAGATGCACGCAGGCAAGCGCGGCTACGAGCGCGGGTGCGAGTTGATGACCGGCGACGCCAACGCCGCCGTCGCCGGGGCGTTCGACGCGGGCGCGGAGACCGTGTTGGTCAACGACGCGCACGGCTCGACCAAGAACCTGCGCATCGACCTGCTCGACCCGCGCGCCAGCCTGATCCGCGGCCCCGGCAAGGCGCAGCGGATGGCCCAGGGGCTGGACGGTTCGTTCCAGGCCGCCGGTTTTGTCGGTTATCACGCCCGCGCCGGGGTGCCGCACGGCGTGCTGAATCACACCTGGATGGGCAAGGAGATCCAGAACGTCTACCTCAACGGTGCCATCTGCGGCGAGACGCGGCTGGTGGCGGCGTGTGCCGGGTTCCATGGCGTGCCGGTCGTGCTGGTGACCGGGGACGAGGCCGTCGGCGACGAGGCGCGCGAGCTGCTCGGCGATGTCGAGACGGTCGCGGTGAAGAGGGGGATCGACAAGTTCTCGGCCGAACTGCTGCCGCCGAGTGTCGCCCAGGCACGTATATGTGAGGCGATGAGGCGCGGGCTCAACAGGTTGAGCGACTTCACGCCTTACCGGGTGGAAGCGCCGTTCACCCTGGGGGTCGAGTGGAACTCCACCGCCATCGCCGCCGCCGTGGCACTCGTGCCCGGGGTCAAGACGGTCGGCACCCGGCACACCGAGTTCACCACCGACGACTTCGGCCAGATCATGGCGCTGTTCGGGATCTTCGCCACCATCGGCGGCCAGATCTCCTGCGGCAGCGGTCCCTACGGCTGAGCCAGGGGAGCGGGCACATGGAGGCAGGGGCGCTGACCCGGCGCGGGCTTCTCGTCGGGATCGGGGCGGCCGGAGGCGCCGGGGCGATGTACGCCGCCATGGGCGCGCTCGGCCTGGCGCCCGACGCGCAGGACAAGAAGTTCACGCCGCCCAGGAGCGGTGATTTCACGCTACGTGGCAAGGGTGCGGCCAAGGTGGTCATCCTGGGCGCCGGGGTGGCCGGTCTGACCGCCGCGTACGAGCTGGGCAAGGCCGGCTACGACTGCACGCTGCTGGAGGCGGGCCCCAGGGTCGGCGGACGCAACCTGACGCTGCGCGGCGGCGACAGGCTCACCGAGCTCAACGGCCCGGCGCAGGACGTCAAGTTCGGCGAGGGCGTCTACTTCAACGCGGGACCCGGCCGGATCGCCCCGTGGATGGTCGCCCTCGACTACTGCCGCGAGCTGGGCATCCCGATCGAGACGTTCGTGAACAACAACGCGCAGGCGTACGTCCACACGAACGGCCGGACCATGCGCGCCCGCACGGCCCGCGCCGACATGTACGGCTACGTCGCCGAACTCCTCGCCAAGGCGACCAACCTCGGCGCCCTCGACAGACGCCTGACCAGGGACGACCGAGACCGGCTGCTGGAGTTCCTGCGCAGGTTCGGCGACCTCGGCCCCAGGCTCGACTACGAGGGTTCGGAACGCCGCGGTTTCACGAAATTCCCGGCGCTCGACGGTGGCCTGCCCATCCCCGCCCCCGGCAGCCTGCACCAGGTGCTCGCCGCGGGCACCGGCCGCGCCATCACCAACGACTTCGGCTACGACCAGGCCACCCCCATGTTCCAGCCGGTCGGCGGCATGGACGCGATCGTGACCAGGCTCGTCGAGGCGGTCGGCAAGGACCGGATCAAGACCGGCGCCAAGGTCACCCAGATCACGAACCTGGCCGACGGCGTCGAGATCACCTGGACCGGCGGCCACCTCGGGTCCGGCTCCGGCGGACAACCGGCGTCCGGCTCCGGCGGGCAGTCCCAGTCCGGCTCCGAAGGCCGGTCCGCGCCCGGTGGGCAGCCCGCGCCCGGCTCCGGCGGGCGGATCAAGGCCGACTACTGCATCGCCACGCTGCCGCCCCACCTGCTCGCCAAGATCCCGCACAACCTCGGCGCCGAGGTGACCGCCGCGCTCAGGACCCCTGTCCCCGTCGCCGCCGGCAAGATCGGCCTGGAGTACGGCACCCGCTGGTGGGAGCTGGAGGACAAGATCTACGGCGGCGTCACGGAGACGGACCTGGACATCACCCACATCTGGTACCCGTCGCACGACTATCACGCCCAGCGCGGCCTCGTCGTCGGCTACTACAACACAGACGAGAACGCCGAGCTCTACGGCGCCCTCACCCCCGAGGACAGGCGGCGGCGCGCGCTCACCCAGGGCAAGAAGATCCACGGCGACAGGTACAGGAACGACGTGTTGTCCAGCGTCTCGATCGCGTGGGAACGTCAGGAGCACATCCAGGGCGGCTGGGTGCGCTGGCCTGCCTTTGATTCGTCCTTCACTCTTCTGCAACGCCCCAGCGGAAGGGTCTACTTCGCGGGCGACTGGCTCACCCATCTGATCGCCTGGCAGGCGGGCGCCATGGAATCCGCCCGGGGCGCCGTCACCCAGCTGCATCAACGGGTGGTGCGGTCCCCGTGACGCCGCGCGCTGCTCCCGAGACGGGAATAGGGTCCTGGGAGGAGCGATCGAGGAGATGGGATGACGTTGCACTGGGTGTCCGCGCGTGAACGCGCCGATCTGCTGGCGGAGCCGGTGGCTCAGGCCGTCGGCGGCCTTGACGGGGTCGAGGTGGCCGAGATCGATCCGGAGCTGGCCGACACCGCCGAGTTCTGCGCGCGCTACGGCGTGGCTCTCGACGAGTCGGCGAACTGCGTGATCGTGGCGGGCCGGCGCGGCGGCGAGACGCGGTACGCCGCGTGCATGGTGCTCGCCACGATGCGGGTCGACGTGAACGGCGTCGTACGCAAGCATCTCGACCTGCGCAAGGCCAGCTTCGCCCCGATGGCGGAGGCGGTGGAGCTCACCGGAATGGAGTACGGCGGCATCACGCCGCTCGGGCTGCCGGCCGACTGGCCGATCCTGGTCGACGCGAACGTGGCGGAACATTCCAAAGTGGTGATCGGAAGCGGACTCCGGCGTTCCAAGCTGGCCGTCTCCGGCGCCACGCTGGCCGGGCTGAAGGGCGCCGAGGTGCTCTCCCTGGCGAACTGAGCGCGGGCGGCCCGCCGCGGCGGGACCGGGCTCATGGCACAGAGAGCGAGGAACGATGGCCGAGCGGACGCGACCATCAGGACGAGACCACCTGACGAGATCATCGGAAACAGTGGCCAATTCGAGACCATGGTTGGGGAAACCCATGGGGCCTTATCGGACGTTGTACGAGTGGGAATGTGGCCTCATGGTTCATCTCGTGGGCGGGGATTAAGCCGGTATGGTGCTTCATGCCATGAACGATGACCGACTAGGCCCTTACCGGCTGCTCAGGCGGCTCGGTGAAGGCGGAATGGGCGTTGTCCACCTCGCTGTCGACCCTCAGGGGAGGCAGGTGGCGGTCAAGGTCCTGCGAGCCGAGGTCGCCGGCGACGAGGTCGCCAGGCGGCGGCTTTCGCGCGAGGTCGAGACCATGCGGCGGGTACGCAGCAAGTACATCGCCGAGGTGATCGACGCCGACGTTACTGGTCATCGTCCGTACATCGTCACGCGTTACGTCCCGGGGCGGCCGCTCGACGAGATCGTCAAGGACGACGGGCCGCTCGACCTGCCCGCGCTGACCAAGGTCGCGCACGGGGTGGCGTCGGCGCTGGCCGTCGTGCACTCGGTGGGCGTGATCCACCGTGACCTCAAGCCGGGCAACGTGCTCATTCTCGACGGCGAGCCGGTCCTGATCGACTTCGGCATCGCCCAGGCGGTCGACGCCACCAGGCTCACCCAGACCGGCATGTTCATCGGCACGCCCGGCTACCTCGCGCCCGAGATCATCGAGGGCCAGGAGGCGGGGCCCGAGGTCGACATCCACGCCTGGGCGGGCACGCTGCTGTACGCGGGCACCGGCCAGCCGCCCTTCGGCAAGGGCACGCTGGAGATGATCTTCTACAACATCACCGCGGGCAAGGCGGACGTCTCCGCCGCCCCCGCCGAGATGCGGCCGCTGCTCAAGGCGGCGTTCCAGCGCAACCCGGCCAAGCGGCCCAAGGCGGCCGAACTGGCCGAGCAGACCGCCCGCATGCTGCCCAGGCCGCCCGCGGGCACTCCCGACGAGGTCTCGACCGTCCCGCGCGACCAGCAGGACGTGCCGACGCGCGTGCCGTACGCGGGCGAGAGGCAGCCGACCGGTGAGAGGCCGGCGTACGAGGTGTCCACGCCGCCGGTCACGCCGCGCAGCCTGCTCGAAGGCCAGGACCAGCGCACGCCGCCCCAGCTTCAGCAACAGCTCCAGCAGCAACAGCAGCAGCAGGACGCACCGTACGTCTCGCTGCTCAACAACCAGCCGAACAACCAGCCGGGCACGCAATCGGGCAACCCGCCGGGCAACCCGCCGAACAGCCAGCCCGACCCGTGGCCCACCGTGCGCGTGACCCCGGAGGAACTGCGTCAGCTCGGCGGGGCGGCGCAGCCGAGCCAGCCGTGGCCGCAGCAGCAGCCGCCGTCGCACCCGCGCCTGCCGCAGACCGGCGGCCGGACGCACGCGGCCGACGCCGACGTGCCCACCAGGCGCGTCCGCCCCGACGCGCCACTCGACTACGGCCGCAACGACCAGGCGCAGCACGCCGACTACGGCCGCCATGACCAGGCGCAATACAGCGACTACGGCCGCCATGACCAGGCGCAGTACGGTGACTACGGCCGTTCCGACGTGCAGCAGCACGGCGAGTACGGCCGTCCCGGCCCCACCCCGATGC
>NZ_JABCPZ010000176.1 GCF_013283785.1 Nonomuraea antri | reverse complement strand
GGTTCGGGCCGCCTGCGGGACCGCCTCCTGGGCAGCCGCCTCCGCGGGGGCAGCATCACCGCGGCCACGACCCCCAGGGGTACCGGCCCGAACCGCAGAACCAGAACCCGTACCAGTACGGCCGGGGCGACCCGTACGGCCAGGGCGACCCTTACGGGCGGGGCGACCCTTATGGGCGGGAGGATCCGTACGGGCGGGATGACCCGTATGGGCGGGAGGATCCGTACGGCCGCGGCGACCCCTATGGTCAGGGCGACCCTTACGGCCAAGGCGATCCGTACGGCCCCGGCGACCCCTACGGCCGTGGCGACCTGTACGCGTTGCCCGCCTCCCCCTACGACCAGGGGCTGCCGCCCCGCCGCAACAACGCCCTGATCGTCGCCCTGTCCATCGGCCTGGGCGTGCTCCTGCTCGGCGGCGGCGCGCTCGGCGCGGTCTCCTACGTCAACTCCGCCGCACCCAAGCCCAGCACCGCGCTCCCCGGCGCCGAGACGTCCGCGCCCGCCGCCGACTCCGGCGGTTCCGGGGAAGCCGGCTCGGCCCAGGACGACCAGGGCGGCCAGGACGGCCAGACCGACCAGGGCGAGCCCACGGACCCGGCCACCGACCCGGACTCGGACACGGGCTCGGACAGCGGCTCGGACACTGGGCCGACCGATCCGGCGGACCCGGGCGGCGACCCGCCGTCCACGTCGAGCCGTGCCCAGCCGGGATCGGAGATCGCGCACACCGAGTTCACCGACTGGAAGATCGACCTGGACGGGGTGAAGTTCTCCGCCGACAAGGTGGGCGGCTGGACCTACGACTCCTGCGCCCCCGTGGACGCCCGGGGCGTGCTGGCCGAGAACGGCTGCGAGCGCGCCGTCCAGGTCGCCTACTCGGCCTACCGCGGCCACCTCAAAGCGGTGCAGGTCATGATGTCCTTCAGGACGGACAAGGCCGCCATCGCCGCCGCCAAGCGGCTGGACAAGCTCTCCTCGGACGCGGTGAACATCCGCAGGGACATGGCGCTGCCCACGTTCACCTACGGCAGGGTCCGCACGAACGTGTCGAAGAAGTACGTGATCGTCACCGTCGTCACCGCCGACAAGACGGCCGAGCCCAGGGCCGAGAAGTTCCACCTGTACCTGCAGGCGGACTCGGTCGGCTACTTCCTGCTGCGCGACGTGACCGTCACCACCTGATCCCCAGCGTGCCCGGTGGGCGGCGGCCGGATCCCGGCCGCCGCCCACCAGCGGATGGCCAAGAGGTCACCAAGCCGCGGCGGCCCGCGATTCGACGTCCCGGCCCCGGGTAGGTGTGGCCGAGCGGTCGGGCGGCAGGAGGACGCAGGATGGACGGCAGCCACCCCGCCGGCGACGACGCCGGCGCGGCGGCCGAGGTCGCCGTCACGCTGCTGGTCAACGGCGTACGCCACGACCTGCGCATCGAGCCGCGCACCTCGCTGCTCGCCGCCCTGCGCGAGCACCTCGGGCTCACCGGCCCGAAGAACGGCTGCGACCAGGGCGCGTGCGGGGCCTGCACGGTCCTGGCCGACGGCCACCGGATCATCGCCTGCCTGGCGCTCGCCGTTCAGTACCAGGGCCGGGCGATCACCACGATCGAAGGGCTGGCCGACGGCGACGATCTGCATCCGCTGCAGGCCGCGTTCATCGAGCACGCGGGCTTCCAGTGCGGATACTGCACGCCAGGCCAGATCTGCTCGGCCGTCGGCATGGCCGCGGAGTTCCGCTCCGGGTTGCCGAGCGCGGTGACGGCGGACGTCCGGGCAGGTCCTTCCGGCCTGTCCGACGCGGAGATCGGGGAGCGGATGAGCGGCAACCTGTGCCGCTGCGGCGCCTACGCCGGCATCCGCGCCGCGGTTCGCGAGGCCTTCCAGGCGCGGGCGGGACGATGAGGAACTTCGCCTACCACCGCCCCGCGGACGTGCCTGCGGCGCTGCTGCTCAAGACGCGGCACGAGCACGCCAAGTTCCTCGGCGGCGGCACGAACCTGGTCGACCTCATGCGCGAGAACGTCGAGCGTCCCGACACGCTCATCGACGTCACCGGCCTGCCGCTGAACCGTATTGAGGAACTGCCGGACGGCGGCGTGTCGATCGGCGCGACGGCCGTCAACACCGCGGTTGCCGGGCACCCGCTGATCCGCGCGCGTTACCCGGTGCTGGCCCAGGCCATCCTGTCGGGGGCGTCGGGCCAGATACGCAACATGGCCACGGTCGGCGGGAACCTGCTGCAACGCACCCGGTGCACCTACTTCTACGACGACACGGCGCGCTGCAACAAACGCGAACCGGGAGCGGGCTGCGATGCCGTCGACGGCGTCAATCGCGGGCACGCGATCCTGGGCGCGTCGCCGTCGTGCATCGCCACCCATCCGTCCGACATGTGCGTGGCGCTGGCCGCGCTCGATGCGACCGTGCACGTCGAGGGGCCGGACGGGGCGCGGGCGATCCCGTTCCGCGACTTCCACCGGCTGCCCGGCGACACCCCGCAGGTCGAGACCGAGTTGCGGGAGGACGAGCTGATCACGTCCGTGGCGCTGCCCGCCGCCGCCGCTGGCGACTCGCTCTACCGCAAGGTCCGCGACCGGGCGAGTTACGCGTTCGCGCTGGTCAGCGTGGCGGCGGTGGTGGAGCACGGCGCGGGCGTGATCGCGGACGCGCGTCTCGCGCTCGGCGGGGTGGCGCACAAGCCCTGGCGCGCCACGGCCGCCGAGCGGGTGCTGCGGGGCGCGGCGGCCGACGAGGAGACCTTCGTCCGGGCCGCCGACGCCGAACTCGCCGGGGCGCGCGGGCAGGCGGGCAACGGCTTCAAGATCGAGATGGCCCGGCGCGCCATCGTCGCGGTCCTGCGCCGCCTGACCGCGCCGGACGACGACGCCAACCGGGCGCGGGCACGGGCGCTTGAATGACGCCGGGTGTCGGTGAGGCCGGGCGTGGGTGAGGCCGGGCCGTGGTGCGGCCCGGCCTCGGTCAGCCCGCCTGGGTCAGAACCACGGGCAGGGGTTGTTGCAGGCGGTGGTGTCCCAGCTGCAGTCGGCGTAGATGAAGATCCGCTTGTAGTAGCTGCCGCCGCAGTGCGAGCAGTAGTTCTGCGGGATGCACCCGGCGCTCGCCGTGGTCTGGGGCAGGACGTGGGCGATCAGTCGTTCCGCGAGCTTGATCATTGCCGTGCTCCTTTCCTCACCGCCCGGCCCGTCGCCGGTGCGGAGCTTGTGGGCAGGTGGCTCACCACGACGCCGAGCAGCCGCCCGGCGGGGACGTAGCCGAACCTGCGGGAATCGAGACTGAGCTGAGGGTTGTCGCCGAGCACGACGAGCCGCCCGTCGGGCACCACCGGCTCGGGACGCCCGGCCAGCGCGGGCACCTCCGCCCTCGGGACCGGATCGCCCGGCACGGCCACCGCCCGCTTCACCAGCCACCTGACCGGCCCAGACCCGGGCCCAGATCCAGGCGCAGATCCTGGCGCGGACCCGGGCGCGGCGGCCGCGGACTCCGCCGCATCGGCGGCCAGGACCACGAGCTGGCCCGGACGGACGAGCCGGGTGCGCCGCACGAGCACGCGATCCCCGTGCCACAGCGTCGGCTCCATGCTCCGCCCGGTGACCGTCACCGCCACCAGGCGCCTGCGCGCCACGACCACCAGGCACACCAGCACGCACACCAGCAGCCCCACCGGCAGGCACACCAGCAGTCCCACCGGCAGCCCCACCAGCGAGATGCCCGTGAGCGCCGTCATCGCGCGCCCGCCGCGCTGTAGCCGCTGGCCTGCATCTCGTAGAGCCGGGCGTAGTGCCCGCCCGCCCGGACGAGGTCGTCGTGGCCGCCCCGCTCCACGACCCGGCCGCCGGACAACACCGCGATCGTGTCGGCCTGCCTGACCGTGTTGAGCCGGTGCGAGATGAGCAGCGTGGTCCGTCCGGCCCGGTGCTCGCGCAGGATGGTGTGCACCTCGTGCTCGGCCGCCGGGTCGAGGCCGGAGCTCGGCTCGTCCAGGATCATCAGGTCGGGCTGGTCGCGCAGCAGCCCCCTGGCCAGCGCGACGCGCTGCCACTGACCGCCCGACAGCGTGACGCCGGTCTGCTCGTCGTCCTCGGCGGCGCCGCGGAAGAACATCTTGGTCAGCAGCGTGTCGTAGCCGCGCGGCAGGGCCGTGATGGCGGCGTCCGCGCCGGCACGGGCGGCCGCGGCCCTGATCCGGTCCTGGCCCGCCGACAGGTCGCCGACGGCGATGTTCTCGGCCGCGCTCAGGTCGTAGGCGGCGAAGTCCTGGAAGACCGCGCCGACGCGTCGGCGCAGCGTCGCCGGGTCGAGTTCGCGCAGGTCCACGCCGTCCCACAGGATCGCGCCACGCTCGGGGTCGTAGAACCGGCACAGCAGCTTGACCAGCGTGGACTTGCCCGCCCCGTTGAGCCCGACCAGCGCCAGCGACGCGCCGAACGGCAGCTCCAGGTCGACGCCGCGCAGCACCCACTGCTGGGCGGGGGCGTAGCGGAACCACACGTCCCTGAACTCGATGCCGCGGGCCAGGCGCGCGGCCGGCCGGGGACGCGCGGGCGCCGGCAGGTCGGACGGCGTCCCCAGCACCGCCTCGAAGTGGCCGAACAGCAGCAGCGCGTGGTGCGCCGAGGCGAAGCTCTGCACGGCGCCGGCCAGGCCGCCCTGCGTGCCCGCGACCGCCGCGGCGAACACCGACAGGTCGCCCACCGAGGCGCGGCCCGCGATCGCCTCGCCGACCACCCAGACCAGCCCGGCCCCGCCGATCGCGGCCGCGAGCAGGGCCTGCCCGCCCTGGCCGCGCAGCCGGCTGAGCCCGGCCCGGCGCTGCTCGGCGTTGATCGCGCGCAGCTCGTCCAGCATCCTGGCGCGGAAGAAGTCCCCGAGCCCGAACAGCCGGATCTCCTTGGCCACCTGCGGCCTGCCCAGCAGGTGGGCGAAGAACATCTCCCTGCGCTGGCCCTGGCCGATCGCCGCGAGCACGCCCGCCTGCTCCCTGCTCAGCCGCAGGTGCACGCGCAGCAACGGCAGCGCGGACGCCGCCACCAGCACGGCCACCACCGGGCTCACCTGGACCAGCGTGAACAGGAAACCTGCCAGCGTGATGCCGGCCTGGACCAGCCCGAGCCCGGCGGTCACCACCCGGCCGGGGCCGGACCGGCCGGCCTGCTCCGCCAGGTGCAGCCGGTCCTGGAAGGCCGGGTCCTCCAGCCGAGCCAGGCCGGGCAGCCGGTTCACCGACGCGTACAGCGTGTCGCGGGCCAGCAGGCCCACCCGCCGCTCCAGCTCGGCCTCCGCGAACGCGGTGAGCTGCGGTCCCGCCCCGGCGAGCGCGGCCAGGACGAGCAGCACGACCAGGTACCCCGGCAGCCCGCCGCCACGTCCGGCGGCCACGTCGTCCAGGAGCAGCTTGGTGTACCAGGCGGCCAGCACCGGGACCACGCCCGTCACGCAGGTCATGACCACCTGGAGCGCGACGTAGCCCGGTCCGGCCCGCCAGGCCAGCGCCGCCGCCCGGCCGAGCGCGCGCGGGCTCACACGAGTTCCGGCGCGGGGAAGCCGTCCAGGTCCACGCCGGAGGCGCGGATCGTGCCCTGCTCGTCGAGGAGGTAGAAGGCGGGCAGGCCGCGCACGCCGAACGCGCGCCACAGCGTGCCCTCCGGCTCCTCCACCACCACCCGGGCCGACGGCCCGACCTCCGCGGCCAGCTCGCGCACCTCCTCCGGCGTGCCGGCCAGCACGGCCAGCGGCTCCTGCCCGGCGCGCCCGGCGTAGTCGAGCAGGGCGGGCAGCCGGTCGTGGCAGAGCGAGCAGGCGGGGCTGAGGAAGGCCACCAGGCGGGCGTCGCCCCGGTCGACGTGCCGCCCGTCGACGGTGGTCGCGGTGAAGTCGGCGGGCGCGGCGCCGGGCGGCAGCACCGGGGCGGGCAGCCGTCCCTGCGGGGGAGCGGCCTTCGCCTGGCCGCGCAGCCGGGCGAGCACGCCCAGGAGCAGCAGCAGGTTCAGCACGCTCAGCGCGACGGAGAAGAGGACGAGGTACGTCATCGGAACACGCTCCTGAGATCGTCGAGCCTGATGAGCAGCAGCGCGCAGACGGCCCCGGCCAGCGCGGCGGCGGCGACCCCGTCGAGCCGCGCCGCCGGCCCGCCGAGGAACGGGCCGGCGGCCGGACTGGCACCCAGGCCGGCGGCCGGCCCGGCGAGCCAGCCGAGCGCGGCCACGCCGGTGAGCACCGCGTTGCGTGCCACGTGCAGGGGCTCCAGCGGCCTGGCGGGGCCGCCGAAGCACAGGCACGAGGCGGGCACCCGGCGTGCCACCGTGACGCCGGTGCCCGCGGTGAGCAGCGCGCAGAGCGCCGCGGCCGCGGCGAAGCCGTGCACCGCCTGGCCGGGGACCAGCAGCAGCACCACGACCGCCGCCTCCGCGGCGAGCAGGGCGCCGGCCGCCCACCCGCGCCACCGCACCGGCACGAGCCCCGTTTCCGGCAGCGAACGGGCGAAGGCGGCGGGGGCGCGCGCCTTGCCGATGATCGCCGCCGCGAACACCACCACCAGCACCGCGCCGCAGCCGACGGCCAGATATCCCATGCCGACGGACACTAGGCGGACGGCCCACCCCAATTACTGGAAAGATTCTTAACCATTTGGGAGGATGACCGCGCAGGCACACGGAGGGCGTGCGGCGGCACGACCGGCAGAGAGACCGGCAGGAACGCATCTATGACCTTCGGCGGTGAAGCTCTCAGACGCAGGCGACTGGCCGCGGGCTGGAGCCAGCTCGAACTGGCCACCAGGGCCGGCGTCGCGGTACGCACCCTGCGCGACATCGAACGCGGCCACGTGCACCGCCCGCACCGCGACTCACTGGAACGGCTGGTCCTGGCCCTGCCGCTGCAGGACGCCGACCGGGCCGAGCTGCTGGCCGGGTTCTCGGCCGCGCAGTCGCTGCGGATCGGCGTGCTCGGCCCGCTGTCGGTACGGCGCGGCGGCGGCGAGCTGGACGTGGGCGCGGCCATGCCCAGGGCGCTGCTCGGCCTGCTGGCCCTGCACGCCGGCCGCCCGGTCTCGGTCGAGGAGATCGTGGACGTGCTCTGGGAGGACCGCCCGCCGCGCACCTGCGCCAACCTGATCCAGGGGTACGCGGCACGGCTGCGCGCCGGGCTGGGGGCGGCGGCGATCGTCCGCACGTCCGGCGGCTACCTGCTCGCGCTGCACGGCGGCACGCTGGACCTGGCCGGATTCGAGACGCTCTGCGGCGACCAGAACCGGCTGGCCGACGCCCTGGCCTGCTGGCGCGGCCCGGTGCTGGCCGGCTCGCCAGGCCGGCTGCGCGAGCATCCGGTCGCGGTGGCCGCCGCCCGCCGCCGCATCGAGACCGCGCTGGCCTACGCCGACCGCGCCGGGGACGAGCGCCGCGCGGCCGCCGCGCTGTGGCGGGTGGCCGCCGACGAGCCGTTCCACGAAGGGGTCGCGGCCAGGCTCATGGACGCCCTGGCCGCGCAGGGCGAGCAGGCCGCCGCGCTGCGCCTGTACGCCGAGCTGCGCGACAGGCTCGCCGCCGAACTCGGCATCGACCCGGGGCCCGAGCTTCGCCGGGCCCGCGAACGCATCGTCAGCCGCCCGCCCGACCTGCCCGCCACGCCGCCCGGGCGGGCCACCGCGGTCCCCGCCCAGCTCCCGGCCGGCATGTCCACCTTCACCGGACGCACCGCCGCGCTGCGCCGCCTGGACGCGATGCTCTCCTCGCGCCGCGACGCGCCCGCCATCGCCGTCGTCAGCGGGACGGCGGGCGTCGGCAAGACCGCGCTGGCCGTGCACTGGTCGCACCGCGCCCGGGCCGGTTTCCCCGACGGCCAGCTGTACGTCGACCTGCGCGGCTACGCCGCCGAACATCCGCTGCGCCCGATCGACGTGCTGGCCCGCTTCCTGCACGCCCTCGGCGTGCCGCCCGAGCAGGTCCCCGGCGACCAGGACGAGGCGGCCGCGCTCTACCGGACGATGTTGTCCGGCAAACGGGTGCTGGTGCTGCTCGACAACGCCGCGGAACCGGGCCAGGTACGCCCGCTGCTGCCCGGCGGCACCGGCTCGGCGGTCCTGATCACCAGCCGCAACGCGCTGGCCGGGCTGCTCGCCCGCGACGGCGCGCAGGTGCTGCCGCTGAAGGCGCTGACCGCGGGCGAGTCGCGCGACCTGCTGGCCAGGCTGCTCGGCCGGGCCAGGGTCAAGGCCGAACCCGGCGCGGTGCTCGAACTGGCCACGCTCTGCGCCCACCTGCCGCTGGCGCTGCGCATCGCCGCCGCCAACCTGCTCAACAGCGGACTCGGCACTGCCGGCGCCTACGTCGAGCGGCTGCGCGCGGACGACCGGCTCGACGCGCTGCAGGTGCCGGGCGACGTCGAGTCCGCGGTGCGCACCGCCTTCCAGCTCTCCTACGCCGCGCTCCCGGCACCGGCCCAGCGGCTGTTCGGGCTGCTCGGGCTGGTGCCGGGGCCGGACGTCACCGTCCCCGCCATGGCCGCGATGCTGGGCTCGGCACAGGGGACGGCCGCCGGGCTGGTCGCCGTCCTGCGGGCTGCGAACCTGCTGGACGAGCCCGTGCCCGGCCGCTACGCGCAGCACGACCTGCTGCGGCTGTGCGCGGCCGAGTACGCGCGCGGCGAGGAAGGCGCGCTCGACCTGCTGCACCGGCACTACCTCGGCGCCGCCGACGCCGCCGCCCGCGCGCTCTACCCGCAGTTCCTGCGCCTGGAACTGCCGCCGCACACCGTCGGCGCCGCCGACACCGTCGGCACTGCCGACACTGCCGACACCGCCGGGCCGCCGGTGGACTTCCCCGACACCACCTCCGCCTCCGACTGGCTGGACGCCGAGCTGCCGAACCTGGTCGCCGCCGTCAGCCACGCCGCCGAGCACGGCCCGCGCGAGCTGGCCTGGCTGCTGGCCGACACCCTGCGCGGATACTTCTTCCTGCGTCACCGAGTGGCCGAGTGGCGCACCATCGCCGGCGCGGGACTGGCCGCCGCCCGGGCCGCCGGCGACGCGCGGGCGCAGGCGGCGCTGCTGCTCAGCCTGGCCGGCCTGGACGGCTTCCAGGGCCGGCAGCAGCAGGCCATCAGGCACTACGAGCAGGCGATGCGGCTGTCGGAGGAGTCCGGCTGGCTCGACGGGCTGATCGCCACCCTGGGCAACGCCGGCGTCACCTACGCCGATCTGGGCATGCTGGCCGAGGCCGTCCGGCATCTGGAACGCGCGCTCGCGCTGTCCACGCACACCCGCGCGTCCACCGCCGTCAACCTGGGCAATCTCGGCTCCCTCTACCTCGAGATGGGACGCCTGCACGACGCCGCCCGCTGCCTGGAACAGGCGCTGGAGATCTGCCGCGCGCTGGAGCACCGGGTCAGCGAGGCGAACAGCCTGGCCGCGCTGGGCGAGGTACTGCACGGGCTGGGCCGCACCGCGGACGCCCGCGACACGCTGAAGGCCGCGCTCGCCCTGCACCGGGAGGTGGGCAACCGCGGCAACGAGGCCGACACCCTGCGCAACCTGGCCGCCGTCGAGCGCGACGACGGCGACCCGGGCCAGGCACTCGACCTGGCCACGCGGGCGCTGGCGATCGCCGAGCAGACCGGGCACCGCAGACTCGTCGCCGACACGCTCAGCACGCTCGGCCTGATCCGGCTGCGGCTCGGCGACGCCCAGGCCGCGCTCGACCACCAAACGCGGGCGCTGGCGCTGGCCAGGGCCGCGGGCAACCGGTATCCGGAGACCAAGGCGCTGCTCGGGCTGGCGGTGGGCGAACGCGGGCACGGCGACCGGCGCGCCGCGCTGCGCCACGCCGACCTCGCGGTGGCGCTCGCCCGCACCGCCGGCTACCGCCTCCACGAGGCACTCGCCCTGGCCATCCGCGCCCAGCTGCACGCCGACGGAGGCGATGGCGGAGGCGATGGCGGAGGCGATGGCGGAGCGGAGGACGTGGCGGCGGTCCGCGCGCTGGCCGAGGAACTCGGCCTGGAACCGTCGCTCCTGCTGCGCTGGCCCCAGCGGTTCTCATAGACCAAAGTCGCTACCGCCGCGCGCCGCGCCGTCCGCATAATCGAGCGTGCGCTACGCCGACTGGGGTTCGCGATCTCCGCGCTGGGCGGGGATCCGCAGCGAGGAGACGGACGTCCGCGGCACCGCCGTGCACTACCTGCGTGCCGACGGCGAGGGAACGCCGCACCTGCTGATCCATCCGATGGCCGGCAACGCCGCCATGTGGCTGGACGTCATCAAGCCGATGACCGCGCTCGGCCCGGTCATCGCGCCCGACCTGTCCGGCACGCTGTTCGGCCACACCGGCTCGCCGCATCCCCGCGCGGCCAGGATCGAGCCGAACGCGCGATTCCTGCGTGCCTTCACCGCCAGGCTCGGCCTGGAGCGGGTGATCGTGCACGGCTGGTCGATGGGCGCGCTGGTCGGGCTGTTCTTCTCCGCACTCGCGCCCGAGCGGGTCGAACGGCTCGTGCTCGTCGCCCCGGCACTGCCCGGCCCGCTGCCCGGCGGCGAGCGGCTGTTCTGGCGCACGGCCGGGCGCGCGCTGCTGGCGACCGCGCCGCCGCTGGTCCGCGCCGCGCTGCCGCTCGCGGGCCGGCGGCTGATCGAGCTGAAGCTGCGCACGTACGCCGACCCGCTGCGCAACCCGCACCTGGGCGGCGAGCTGGCCCGGATGTCGCAGGAGACGCGGGAGCTGCTGGCCGACGAGCTGCGCGCGGCCCGCCCCGAACGGCTCGCCGCCGGGGTGACGGCCTTCGCCTCGGTGATGTCCGCGGTACTCGTCGACCCGCGCCCGGTGCACGCGGCGATGGACCGGGTGTCCGCGCCCACCCTGGTGATCTGGGGCGGTCAGGACGCCCTGGTGGCCGAGGGCACCAGGGAGGAGCTGGCCGCGCGCCGTCCCGGCTGGGCGCAGCACGTCCTCGAAACCGCCGGGCACGCACTGCCGCTGGAGCGGCCCGACGAGTACGTCAAGACGGTCGGCCGATGGCTGGGCCGCTGACCGCCGCCCCGCCCGTGGCCAGCCGGTCGATCAGCACGGCCAGCTCGGCCGGCCTGGTGATCATCGGCCAGTGGCCGGACGCCAGCTCGATCACGTCGTGGCCGGGCAGGTCGGGCGGGCCGCCGGGGTCGCCGGTGCACCGGATGTAGGTGCGCGGCAGGGCGTCCACCGGGCTCAGGTCGTCCGGCGCCGGGTCGCGGTAGGTGTTGATCGGCTGGCCCGTTCCGCGTTCCCGCAGCCAGGCCCGGTCCTGCGGGCTCAGCCCGTGGTCGCCGAACGCGGCGTCGATGATCTCGTCGCTCATCACCGGGATGCGCCCGTCCACGACCGTCTCCATGATCGCGTCCTGGACGGCCCGCGGGGTGAGGTCGAACAGCGTCCGGCCGGCCCGGGGCAGGACGGCGGCCACGTGGACGAGACGCGCGATGCGCCGCGGGATCGCGGCGGCGGCGATCGTGGCCGGCGCGCCGCCGTAGGAGTGCGCCACCAGCGTGACCTCGCGCAGCCGGGCGGTCTCGATCGCGGCCGTGATGTCGGTGGCGTGGGTGGTGAGCGTGGTGGACTCCCCGCCCAGGTGCGCGCGGTCGCCGAAGCCGGTGAGCGTGAGCGGGTGCACCTCGTGGCCGGCCGCGGTGAGCAGCGGCGTGACCCGCTCCCACGCCCACGCGCCCAGGAACGAGCCGCCGACGAGAACGATGACGGACATGGAACGGTGTCTCCTTCGCGGTGATCCGACGGGAGGCCCACGCTAGACAGGATTGTGGACGGTTTCCGTCCTGATTAGTATGTGATCGTGTCCCGTCCGGCCCTGCGCGTGCTGACGCTGCTGGAGATCCTCCAGGAACGCGGCCTGGTGCCCGCCGACGAGCTGGCCAGGCGGCTCGGCGTCGACGCGTGGGCGGTGCGCCGCTACGTCGCCGCCCTGCGCGAGCTGGACATCCCGGTCGAGTCCGTCCGTGGCAGGTACGGCGGCTACCGGCTGGCCAGGTCCGCGAGGGCCACCCGGCTGCCGCCGCTGATGCTCGGCGACGAGGAGGCGGTCGCCGTGGCGCTCGCCCTGGCCGCGGCCTCGGCCGGGCGGACGTCGGCCGGCGAGCCGTCCCCGGCCGACCGGGCGCTGGTCAAGCTCGACCGGCTGCTGCCGTCCGCGCTGCGCGAACGCGTCGCCACCCTGGCCGCGGCGACCTCGGTGAGCGCGGGGGAGCAGGCCGGGGCCGCGGCCCCCGATCCGGAGGTGGCGCTCACGCTGGCCGCGGCCGTGCGCGCCGGGCACACGGTGCGGATCGAGCACAGCCGCGGCCCGCGCGAGGTCGACCCGTACGGGCTGGTGGTGCACGCCCGCCGCTGGTACCTGGTCGGCCACGACCACCTGAGAGCCGAGCTCCGCATGTTCCGCCTCGACCGGATCACCCGCGCGGTCGAGCTGCCGCGCGGGTTCGCGCCGCCCGCCGGGTTCGACCCGGTGGCCCACGTCCGGCACGCGCTGACGCTCGGCGCCTGGACGCACCGGGCCGTGGTCTGGCTCGACACCGATCTGCCGTCCGCCCGCGCCGGGCTCCCCGGCACCTTCGGCGAGCTGAGCCCCTGCCCGGAAGGCGGGGTGCTGCTGGTCAGCGGGGCCGAGGACCTGCCCGGCATGGCCAGGATCCTGGCCGCGCTGCCCTGGCGGTTCGCCGTCAGGAGCCCGCCCGCCCTGGCCGAAGCCCTGGCGGCGCACGCCGCGGCCCTCGCCGAAGCCGCCGCGTCCGGCCGCGCTTCTTTACCGAACGACGTCTCGCCGAGAAGACCGCCGTGACACCAACCGGGGGATGGTAACGACAGCACCTGCCGTGCCCAGGCCCCGAACGACAGCCATCACCTTGTTCGATGGAGGTGAGCCGATGACCCGTGGAGGACTCGTCGAGCTGGGATTGATCGTCGCGTTCGTCATGGGGTTCGCCGTGATCGGCGCGCCGTTCCTGGCGCACACGATCGTCGGCTCGTCGTTCGCCGGGCTGGTGGTGCTGCACTTCTGGCAGCGGCGCGGGCGCGGCACCACCAAGAACGGGCTGCTCACCCCCGCCCTGCACCTCAGCCTGGTGGTGGTGCTGGTCAGCGGCGCCTTCCAGCTCGCCGGGTCGCAGCCGGCCAGGTGGTGGCACGGCGGGCTGTCGTGGCTGCTGACCCTCGCGCTCGCCCTGCACCTGTGGAACCACCGGCGGCCGCTGCGCTTCCGGCTGAAGTCACTGCGCGGGAACGGACGCCAGCCGCCGCGACGGCCGCGCGGCGACCGCCACGGCGAGTGAGTCGCCGGGTGGTCAGGGGTGGGGCCCCAGCAGGGTGATCGCGCGTTCGCGCATCTCCACCTTGCGGATCTTGCCGGTGACGGTCATCGGGAACCCGTCGGTCAGGTGCACGTAGCGGGGGATCTTGTAGTGCGCAAGCCGGCCCGCGCAGAACCGCCTGACCGCGTCGGCGGTGAGCGGTTCCGCGCCGGGACGCATCACGATCCAGGCCATCAGCTCCTCGCCGTACTTCTCGTCGGGCACGCCGATGACCTGGACGTCGGCGACGTCCGGATGGGTGTACAGATACTCCTCGATCTCACGCGGGTAGACGTTCTCGCCGCCGCGGATGACCATGTCCTTGATCCGGCCGACGATGTTGACGTAGCCCTCGTCGTCCATGGTGGCCAGGTCGCCGGTGTGCATCCAGCGGGCCGCGTCGATGGCTTCGGCGGTCTTGTCCGGCTCGTCCCAGTAGCCGAGCATCACCGAGTAGCCGCGGGTGCACAGCTCGCCCGGCTCGCCGCGCGGCACGGTCAGCCCGGACTCCGGGTGGACGATCTTCACCTCCAGGTGCGGCATCACCCGGCCGACCGTCTCGGTGCGGCGGGCCAGGCCGTCGTCGCGCCCGGTCATCGTGGACACCGGGGAGGTCTCGGTCATGCCGTAGCAGATCGCCACCTCGTCCATGTGCATCTCGCCGGCCACCCGCTTCATCACCTCGACCGGGCACGGCGACCCGGCCATGATGCCGGTACGCAGCGACGACAGGTCGAACTCGGCGAAGCGCGGATGGCCGAACTCGGCGATGAACATGGTCGGCACCCCGTACAGGGACGTGCACCGCTCGCTCGCCACCGCCCGCAGCGTGGCCTCCGGGTCGAAGCCGGGCGCGGGCAGCACCACGCACGCGCCGTGCGAGGTGGCGGCGAGGTTGCCCATGACCATGCCGAAGCAGTGGTAGAGCGGCACCGGCAGGCACACGCGGTCGGCCTCGGTGTAGCCGAGCCCTTCGGCGACGAAGCAGCCGTTGTTGAGAATGTTGTGGTGCGACAGCGTCGCGCCCTTGGGGAACCCGGTCGTGCCCGAGGTGTACTGGATGTTGATCGGGTTGTCGAACGACAGCGTGGCGGCCCGTTCGCGCAGCGCGGCCGGGTCGGCGCGGCGGCCGGCCGACATCAGGTCGTCCCAGCCGGGCTCGCCGATGAACACCACCGGCTCGAAGCCGATCTCGGCCAGCATCGCCCGGTAGTCGCTCGTCTTGTGCGTCACGGCGCTGACCAGCAGCCGCATCCCTGACTGGCGCACCACGTAGTCCAGCTCGTGGCCACGGTAGGCCGGGTTGACGTTGACCAGGATCGCGCCGACCTTGGCCGTGGCGTACTGCGTGAACACCCACTCGGCGCAGTTCGGCGCCCAGATGCCGACCCGGTCGCCCTTGGCGATGCCCCTGGCCAGCAGGCCGAGCGCCACCTCGTTCACGGCGGCGTCGAACTCGGCGTACGTCCAGCGCCGCCCCGACGCCATCTCGACCAGCGCCTCACGGCCGGGGAAGCGGGCCGCGGCGCGTTCCAGACTCTCCCCGATCGTCTCGCCGAGCAGCGGCGTCGCGGACACACCTGAGGCGTACGAGAGCAGCGAGTCACCCATACCCGCAGCATCCGGCAGGCGGGAGCGGCGCGCCACCCCCGTTCGGGGGTGGCGGTCACGCGGGCGGCGCGTGACATGGTGGTCACATGGCGGTGACACCTCTTCCGTCGGACGCCCTGGCGTCGTGCCTCGGCGTGCTGCTGCGCACCACGGTGGGCGGGCTGCGGCAGGCGACGGGGCTGGCCGTCGCGTTCGGCGGTGCTATCGTCCAGGACGGCCACGACGTGCGGCTCACCGCGATGGCGGGCACCCGCACCGACGCGCTGCGCGGCCTGCTCATCCGCACCGGGCACGGGCTGGGCGGCCGCGTGCTGCTCACCACCAGGCCGGGCAGCGTGGCCGACTACGCCGCCGACGCCCGCATCAGCCACGAATACGACCGGCCGGTGCGTGCCGAGGGGCTGCGCGCGGTGGTGGCCGTCCCGGTGCGGCTGGGCGAGAGCGTCTGCGGCCTGCTGTACGGCGGCATACGCGAACCGCTGCCGCTCGGCGCCCGGGTCGTCGACGCGATGGCCAGGGCGGCGGCGCGGATGGAGGTCGAGCTGGCCGTCCGCGCCGAGGTGGAACGCCGCCTGGCCGCGCTGGAGACCGAGGCGATCACCAGGGCCGCCCGCGAGAGCGCGGCGGGTCCCGGCTGGGAGCAGCTGCGCGAGGCGCGGGCCGAGCTGCGCTCGATCGCCCAGGAGGTCACCGACCCCGGCCTGCGCGACCGGCTGCGCGGCGTCTGCGACAGGCTCGTCGCGTCCCCCGGCGCCGCGGCGCCGCCCAACCCGCTGTCGCCGCGCGAGCTGGACGTGTTGGCCCTGATCGCGGTGGGCTGCGGCAACGCCGAGGCGGGCCGGCGGCTCGGGCTCAGACCCGAGACGATCAAGAGCTACCTGCGCAGCGCGATGCGCAAACTTGGCACGCACACCAGGACCGAGACCGTGGTCTCGGCCAGGCGGGCCGGCTTCCTCGCCTGAAAACCTATTGCTCCTAGGTTGTAAGCTAGGCGCAATAGGTTTTGGGAGGAAGGAAACGTCATGCCCTTTTTGCGGGTGCCGGGGGCCGAGCTGTACCACGAGGTGAGCGGGCGCGGCCCGGTGCTGCTCCTGCTGCCGGGCGGCGGCGGTGACGCGGCCGTCTTCGACGTGCTGGCCGGGCCGCTCGCCGAGCGCTTCACGCTCGTCACCCTCGATCCGCGCGGCTACTCGCGCAGCCGGCTCGACCCGCCCGAGCCGGTCGGCCAGCGCGTCGAGGTGCAGAGCGACGACGCCCGCCGCCTCCTGGACGCGGTGAGCCCCGGCCGGCCCGCCTACGTCTTCGGCGGCAGCAGCGGCGCCATCGTCGGGCTCGACCTGCTCGCCCGGTATCCGTCCCGGGTGCGCAGGCTCGTCGCCCACGAGCCGCCCTGCTTCGCCGTGCTGCCCGACGCCGACGCGCAACTGGCGTTCGTCGAGGAGGTGTACCGGCTCTTCCGGACGCGGGGGCTCGGCGCGGCGTCGGAGCGGTTCCTGGCCGGCATCGGCGGCACGATGAAGGCCCTGCTCGACCCGGCGTCGCTGCCGCCGCGGGCGGCCGCGATGATGTCCAGGCTCATGGCCAACGCGCCGCTCATGATGGAGCACGAGCTGCGGTCGTTCACCGCCTACCGTCCGGATCTGGCGGCGCTCGCGGCTGCCGGTGACCGGCTGGTGCTCGCGGCGGGGCGGGGGAGCAGGGGGCAGCTGCCGTATCGGCCGGCCGCGGTTCTGGCCGAACGGCTGGGGGTCGGGCTGGTGGAGTTTCCTGGTGCGCACAGCGGGTTCACGGACGAGCCGGCCGCGTTCGCCGACCGGCTGATCGACGTGCTCGGGGGCGGGGCCGGGGTCGGTTAGGCCCGGTCCGGTTGGCCGGGTCTGGTTGGCCGGGTCTGGTTGGGCTGGGTTCGGTTGGGCCGGGTCTGGTTAGGCCGGATTCGGTCAGGTGTGGTCTGGGGAGGCGTCCGGCTGGGGTGGCCAGTTGCGGAGCGCGACGTCCAGGGTGTCGAGCGCGCGCGCCCACGATTCGTCCGCCGCGCGCGGATGGTGGCGGAAGCCGCCGGCCCGCTCCAGACTGACGAACCCGTGGAAGATGCTCCCGAGCAGCCGGACCGCGTCGGTCTGATCGGGCTCGGCCAGCGTGTAGCCGCGCAGGATGGCCCGGGTCATGTCCGAGTGCCTGCGGGCCGCGCTGGCCCGCGCGGTCTCCGGGTCGAGCTCGACCTGGGTGGCCGCGTACCTGCCCGGGTGCAGCCTGGCGTAGTCGCGGTAGGCGTTGGCGAAGGCGACCAGCGCGTCCTTGCCCGCCCGGCCCGCCAGCGCCGCCGCGACCAGGTCGGCGAGCTCGGCCAGCGCCAGCACGGCCACCTTGACCCGCAGGTCGTGCGCGTTGCCGACGCGTGCGTACAGGCCGGCCTCCTTGACGCCGAACCTGCGCGCGAGCCCGGCGACGGTCACGTTCTCCAGGCCCACCTCGTCGGCCAGGTCCGCGGCCGCCTCGACCAGCCGTTCGAGCGTCAGTCCCGCACGCGCCACCGGAGCCTCCCGTTCCTAATAGTCCTAGGTAAAATCTGAGTCCTTTGGTGTTCCGGCTTAAGTGTAGGTAACGTTGTGGCTATGAGACCAATAAGCGAGCGCGAGATCCGCGCCTCTTTCGTGAACTGCACCAAGGGCGAGGCCAAACGCCTCGCAGTGCCCCGGGACCTCGACACCCGTCCCTGGGACGACCTGGACTTCCTCGGCTGGCAGGACCCCGCGTCCCCGGGCCGCTCCTACCTCGTCGCCGAGCACGGCGACACGCTGGTCGGCGTGATGCTGCGCCAGGCAAGCCGGCAGGCCGGGCACGTACGGCGCAGCATGTGCTCGTTCTGCCTGACCACGCACTCCGGCGACGGCGTGTCGCTGCTGACCGCGCGCCGCAAGGCAGGCAACGGCGATTCCGTCGGTGCCTACCTGTGCACCGACCTGGCCTGCTCCCTCTACCTGCGCGGCAAGAAGGAGGCCGGGCCGGGCGGGCGCATGCCCGAGTCGCTGACCCTCGACGAGAAGATCGACAGGACGGCGGTCAACGTGCGCGAGTTCCTCCGCAAGGTCACCCAGTGACCGTCGGCGGGGCGGCTGACGCGGCGCCTGGCATGGCTGGGGAGGTGGTGGCTTGGGCGTCGAGCGCGGTGCCGGACGGGGTGGCGCGGATTGCGGCTGGAGCGCCAGGCGCAGCGGCGCGGGTGGCGGCAGCGGGTCAGGGCGGCGGCGTGCGCTCCTGCTCAAGTCCGAGTCCGAGATCGGGTCCGAGATCGGGTCCGAGATCGGGTTCGAGGCCGAGTATGCCGGTTACGGCGGCGGCGGCCAGTGTCTCGTCGTGCGGCGCGCGTCCGGCCAGCGCGATCACCGTGCCTTCCAGCGCGCCGACGAGGGCGAGCGCGATCGCATCGGCCGGCGGCCCGGCGGGGATCGCGCCCGTGCGCCGGCCCGCCTCGACGCGTTCCAGGCAGAGCTCGACGAGCTCCCGGTAGCTCTGCTCGATCGCACGTCCGACCGGGTGATCCTGCCCGGAGAACTCCAGGCGCAGCGCCGCCGCCACCCGTGCGATGTCGCGCCGGCAGTAGACGGCGTGGCCGCGGGCGAGCGTGAGCAGCGCCCGCACCGGGTCGGGTTCCCGCTCGACCAGCCGGCCCACCTCGCGGTCCCAGGTGTCGGTGACCCATTCGATCACCGCGAGTGCCAGGTCCTGCTTGTCCTTGAACTGGTGGTACAGCGCGCCCCGGGTGTAGCCGGCGTCCTTGGCCACCTCTTCGAGCACCAGGTTGCCGTACCCGTGGCGTGAGAGCCCCCGGGCGGCCGACTCCAGGAGCGCGGCGCGGGTGCGCGCCCGCCGCTCCGCCTGCGTCGCACCGCGCGGGCGCGTCTCCCCGTCACCTACATTCATGCACGTATGTTAGTGGCGGCCGCCGTTCACCGGCCGCCGGGTCGGACGGCCTGGTGCTCGGCGCACAGGCAGCCGACGCCCTTCTCGATCCACTCCTGCCCGCTCCATTCCGGATGCCGCTCCACCATCAGCGCCGCCACCTCCGCCGCGACGCTCTCCTCGCTCATCGCCGAGTCGCGGCGCGCCCAGGTCTCGTCACGCAGCAGTCGCAGGTAGTCGCGCACGTCGGCGAGCAGCCCGGGGCCGCCCACCTCGCCGTGCCCCGGCACCACCACCCGCGGCCGCTCCGCCGCCAGGCGTTCCATCACGGTGATCCAGCGCGTCCCCGACACGTCGGTGTCGTGCGGCGGGAACCAGGGGAAGATCGCGAACTGCCCGGCCTCGACCAGGTCGCCGGTGAACATCACCCCGGCGTCCGGGACCGTGATCACCTGGTCTCCCTTGCTGTGCGCACGTCCGGTGGGCCGTAGCCGCACCACGCGTCCGCCCAGGTCCAGGTCGTACGCGTCGTCATAGACGACGTCGGGCACGGCCGGCTCGAACCCCGCCAGCCTGCGCGCGACCGTCTCGCCGAGGCCGCGGAACATCTCCAGGTAGCCGGGGCCCTTGACGCGTAGGTCCTCCGCCTGTGCCCGGTTGACCAGGAACGTCGCCCGCCCGGCGAACACGTGCGCGCCGAACGCGTGCTCCGGGTGGAAATGCGTGGTCGTCAAGTACAGCCTGCGGCCCTTGGCGTACTCGTCGGCGAACGCCAGCACCTCGCCGGCGTTGCCCGGCCCGATGCCGGTCTCGACGACGAGCACCGAGTGCGTCCCGCCGATCACCCCGATGTTCGGCACCAGCGGCACTCCCCGGTCGGGGATCACCACGAGATCGCGGGCGAGCTCCCGCGCCCCCTCGACCCGCACCTCGGGATCGGGCATCACAAATTCATCCATGACCGGCTCCATTTCACGTTCGTGACTTTCAGCCCGTCCAGTGCATCGCGCGGCGGATCGCCGCGTCCAACACCGATCACGCACGCCCGATACCGTGCGGATATCGTGGCAGGCGATGGACCTACGTCTGCTGCGCTACTTCGTCGCGGTCGCTGAAGAACGGCACTTCGGCCGGGCCGCGGCCCGGCTGCACATGACCCAGCCGCCGCTCAGCCGGGCGATCAGGCAACTGGAGGCCGACCTCGGCGTCGTCCTGCTGCGCCGTTCGCCCGCAGGGGTCACGCTCACCCCGGCGGGCGCGACGCTGCACGGCGAGGCGCGCAACCTGCTGGAACAGGCCGAACAGGTACGCGGACGGGTGGTGGCGGCCGCCGCCACGCTCACCGTCGGCACCCTGGCCGACAGCGCGGAACAGGCCGGCGTCCGGCTGGCCGCGGCCTTCCGCGCCCGCCACCCCGACGTGCGCATCCGCATCCGCGAGTCCGACCTGACCGACCCGACCGCCGGCCTGCGCGCCGGGCTCGTGGACGTCGCGCTGACCCGGGCCCCGTTCGACGATGCCGGGATCAGCACGCGCGTGCTGCGCGCCGACCCCGTCGGCGTGGTGCTGCGCGCCGACGACCCGCTCGCCGGACGCCCCCGCCTCACCCTCGGCGAGCTCGACGGGCGGCGCTGGTTCCGCTTTCCCGACGGGACCGACCCGGTCTGGTGCGCGTACTGGAACCCTGCCGGGGAGCAGCGGGACGGGCCGGTGGTGCGTACGGCGCACGAGTGCCTGCAGGCCGTGCTGTGGAGCGGCACGATCGGACTGGCCCCTCTCGGCCACCCGACGCCGCTCGGCCACGTTCCGTCGGCCGGACACGCGTCACCCCTCGGCCACCTTCCATCGGCCGACCACGTGCTGCCGCCCGACCACCTGTCGTTGCTCGACCATCCATCGGGCCCTGGCCACCCGGTGCCGGTCGGTCACCCGCCGGCGGTCGGCTATCCGTTGCTCGAGGGGCTGGTCGTGGTGCCGCTGACCGGGTTGCCGCCGAGCCGGCTCGTGGTCGCCTGGAACAGCGCCGACCAGGGGCCGCTCGTTCGCTCGTTCACCGAACTGGCCGTCGAGCTCGCCGCCGAGGCGACCCCGAGCTGACCGTCGCGCCACGACGACGCCCTCATGCCTGCGACCACGCCCGGCCCGCGACGACGCCCCACGTCCGCGACCACGCCCCACGTCCGCACCCACGCCCGGCCGCGACCACGGCCCCGTCCGCGACCACGGCCCGTGCGCGGTCCCAGCTGGCCGTGACTCAGGTCACAGTGCGTACTCGCTTTCCGTCGCCCGCGCCGGGTATCTGAGGCGGGTCCCCTCGACGAAGGGATGACCCGCCATGGCGAGATCGACGCCCAGCGCCGCACTCCTCCTCGTCGTCCTCGCGGCGGTGGCCGCCGCCGGCCTGGCCTTGCTGGTGGCCCCGCGTCCGCCCGAGCTCGGCGTGGCGAGCACGGGGGATCGCGCGCTCGCCGCCGCCGTCCGCCTGGCCGCCGGGGACGGCCACCACCGGGGCCTGTCGGTCGCACTGGTCGACGGCGGGGTGATCCGCACGGCCGGCGTGGGCGACGGCGGCGGGCCCGAACCGCGTCCCGTCGACGCGGGCACCCCCTACGAGCTCGGCTCGGTCGGCAAGGCGCTGACCGGCCTGTTGCTGGCCGACCTGGCCGCGGACGGCCTGCCGCCCGACACCCCGGTCCGCGACCTGCTGCCCGGGGTGCGCTTCTCCGACCCGGGGACCGGTTCGGCGACCCTGGCCGAGCTGGCCTCGCACCGGTCCGGGCTGCCCAGGCTGCGTACCACTCCCGGGTCCGTCCTGCGTGGCTCGCTGAGCACGTTCACGGGGCTCGACCCCTACGGCGCGGCGGGCCCGGACGCCGTGCTGGACGACGCCGCCGCCGTCTCGGTGTCGCCGGAGCGCAAGGGCCAGGTCGTCTACTCCAACCTCGGCATGGCGCTGCTCGGTCAGGCGCTGGCCGAGCGCTTCGGCGGTGACTACCCGCGGCTGCTGCGCGAGCGCGTACTCGGTCCGCTCGGCATGCACACCACCGGCGTGCTCGGCCCAGACGACCCGCTCCCCGCCGGGCACGCGCACGGCTACCGCGGCAACGGGCTGCCCGCGGCGCCATGGCGCGATCACGGCTACGCCGGCGCCGGCGGCGCGCTGTGGGGGACTGCGGCCGATCTCGGCCGGCTGCTCCAGGGCGTTTTGTCCGGTACCGCCCCCGGCCTGGACGCCACCACCCCGCGCTTCACCGAGAACCCGTCCAGGAGGATCGGCTACGGCTGGTTCACGGACCGGCGCGCCGGACGCGAGATCACCTGGCACAACGGCACCACCGGCGGCCACGCCGCGTACGTCGGCTACGACCGGACGAGCGGACGCGGGGTCGCGGTGCTCGGCAACACCGACGCCTCCGTGGACGGGATCGGCCTGCGGCTGCTCGGCCTGGACGGCTCGGACCGCGACGAGCGGCCGCCGTACGCGATGGTCGGGGTGACGCTGCTGTTCACGTTCGCCGGGGCCGAGCTGCTGGTCCGCGTGCTGCGGGGGAGCGGGCTCGATCGGCTCGGCGTCGTCGCGTCGGCGCTGTGGGCCGCGTTCCTCCTGCTCGTGGCGCATGCCGCAGGCACCTGGCAGTGGCTGCCGCCGGTGTTGTGGGCGGTGGGCTCGGGGGTGGTGGTCGCGGGCGTCGCGGCGGCCGTCTCGCGCTGGCGGCGGCTGCCCGTGCGCGCCAAGGGGCACCGCTGGGCGCGCTGGGCAGGCGTCGCGCTTCCCGCCGCGTCCCTCCTGCTCATGTCCGCCCTGCTGATCACGACCTGACGCGTTCGGCCGCGTCTCGGGTCAGCCGAACTGACAGCCCGTGACGGTGGATGGGTGCGCGTTGGCTGATCCGGGTGGCACACCTGGCGTGGACGGGTGGGCGTCGGGTCTGCCGAGGTGGCGGACCTGACCCGGGGCTTCGGGTCAGTCGAAGTGGCAGACCTCCGTGACCCGTTCGCGCAGCCACCGGTGTGCCGGGTCCGCGTCCAGCCGGACGTGCCACAACAACGACACCGTCACCTCCGGCGAGCGGAACGGCAGCGGGAACGAGCGCATCCCGTGCCGCAGGTTCGCGGTGTGCCGGTCGGGCACGGTGGCCACCAGGTCGGCGCCCCTGGCCAGGGCCAGCGCCGCGCCGAACCCGTCGACCACCGTCACGACCTCCCGCCGCCGGCCGGTCGGCGCGAACGCCTCGTCCACCAGCCCCTCGGTCAGGCCGCGCCGCGAGACGTGCACGTGCCGCGCCGACGCGTACCCGGCGACGGTCACCTTCGCGCCGGCCAGCGGGTGCTCGGCGCGCACCACGCCGATGAACCGGTCGGTGAACAGCGGCCTGCTCAGCACGTCGGGCGGCAGGGCGTGCTCGATGACGCCGGTCTCCAGGTCGGCCAGGCCGTCGCGGAGCGGCCTGGCGTCCTTGCCGGTCTTCTGCAGGAACCGCAGCCGCACGCCGGGGGCCGCGCCGCCGACGCCGGCGACCAGTTCGGGGCCGAACCGTTCGACGAACCCGTCGCTGGCGCGCAGCGCGAACGTGCGGTCGAGCGTGGCCAGGTTCAGCTCGGGGGCCGGGCGCAGCACCGCCTCGGCCTCCTCGACCAGGCCGCGTACCCGCTCGCGCAACTCCACCGCGCGCGGCGTGGGCACCAGCCCGCGCCCCGACCGCACCAGCAGCGGGTCGCCGGTGGCGCGCCGCAGCCTGGCCAGCGCGCGGCTCATCGCGGACGGGCTCAGCGCCAGCCGCTCTCCCGCCCGCGTCACGCTGCACTCCTCCAGCAGGACGTCCAGCGTGACCAGCAGGTTCAGATCGGGCCTCGCCATGCCGCACACCCTCCCACACTCATGGCGTCGCATGCACATGTGGATTGCCATCTTTGCGTCTTCCGCCAGGTGACGGCCCGGACCTACGGTCGTGACGACCCCCACTCGACCGCAGGAAGGCGCCCTCTCACCATGCGACCATCGACCACCCCAAGCAC
>NZ_JABCPZ010000175.1 GCF_013283785.1 Nonomuraea antri | reverse complement strand
GCCGTGGCCAGGGCGGGGACCGGGGCCGTGATCAGGGCGCGGGGACGGCGGGTGACTTCGCCGAGGCGCTGGGGCGATTACTGGCGCGGGCGCAGCGGGCGGGCGCGGTGCGGCGCGACCTGTCGGCGACCGACGTGCACGACCTGCTGATCGGCTGCCTGACCGCCGAACGCCGGGCCCGGGTGCGCGGCGTGCTGGGCCGGAGCGCGGCGGTCGTGACGGCGGGCCTGCGCCCCTGACACGCGTGGTTCTCCCGCCCGCACGACGGCGGACGACGCCGGGGCGGACGGCGGGACCGGTGTGGCGCTGCTGGCCGCTACCAGAGCAGGAGCGCCTAACCGGGCGGTAACGCCTAACCGGGCAGGAACGCCTACCCGGGCAGGAACGCTGTGCCCACGCCGAGCAGCGCGCAGATACCGAGGATGCGCAGCATCGGCCACTTCAGCACGAACGTCATGACCAGCGCCGCCCCCGTGATGGCCAGGGCGACGGGGTTGAGCGTGCCGGGCTCGGGGACCTGCGCGGTGAACGGCCCCCACGTCCAGGCGAAGGTCCGTCCGAACAGGGTGTGCTCGGCGAAGTAGAGCGCCAGGTTGGCGATGACGCCCACCACGGAGGCGGTGATGCCGGTGAGCGCGGCGCTGATGGCGCCGTTGTGCCGCAGCTTCTCGACGTAGGGGGCACCGAGGAAGATGAACAGGAAGCACGGCACGAACGTCACCCAGGTCGTCAGCAGCGCCCCCAGCAGCGCTCCGGCCCATGGGGTGAGCGCGCCCGGGTCGCGGTAGGCGCCGAGGAACGCGACGAACTGCACCACCATGATCAGCGGCCCGGGCGTCGTCTCGGCCAGCGCCAGGCCGCGGACCATCTCGCCGGGCGTGAGCCAGCCGTAGACCTCCACGGCCCGCTGGGCGACGAAGGCCAGCACGGCGTAGGCGCCGCCGAAGGTGACCAGCGCGGTGCCGGAGAAGAACAGTCCTTGGGTGGTGAACACACTGTCGGTGCCGAGGAAGAGCGCCACCGCGGCGACCGGCACCCACCAGGCGACCAGCCCGATGGCCAGGATCCTGCCCGCCGACCGCAGGCTCGGCTGTGCGTGGTGCAGGGCGTCGTCCGGGATCAGCGGGGCCGGCCCGCCGTCGCCGCCGTGCCCGTCGCCCGGCTTGAAGACGTGCGGGGCCAGCCGGTACGCGAGCCGGCCGGCGAGCGCCGCGGCGGCGACCACGAGCGGGAACGGTACGGCGAACAGCGCGAGCGCGGCGAAGGCGGCCACGGCCAGGGCGACGAAGAACGGGTGGGTGAGCGAGCGCTTGGCGACCCGGATGACGGCCTGGGCCACGATCGCGAGCACGGCCGGGGCGATCCCGGCGAACAGCGCGGTCACCACCGCGGTGTCCTGCCACAGGAGGTAGACGGCCGAGAGGATCAGCAACGCCAGCATGCCGGGCAGCACGAACAGGGTCCCGGCCACCAGCCCGCCGCGGGTGCCGTTCAGCAGCCAGCCGACGTAGATGGCCAGTTGCTGGGCCTCCGGTCCCGGCAGCAGCATGCAGTAGTTGAGCGCGTGGTTGAAACGCCGCTGGCCGATCCAGCGTTTCTCCTCCACCAGGGTGCGCTGCATGACGGCGATCTGCCCGGCCGGGCCGCCGAAGGTCTGCAGCGAGATCAGGAACCAGGCCCGTACGGCTTGGCGGAACGGGATCACATCACGTGTTGCGTCGATCGTCATGACGGCCCCTCTGCGGGCAGGCGGACTGATCGGAAGATCCGCCACAGGGTCAGGTCGTAGGCGGCTTTGGCGGCTCCGGCGATCACGAACGGCAGCGCCAGGCCGAAGGTCAGCAGGAAGCCGGCCGGCGCGGCCCCGGCAGGGCGGGCCCGCGCCGTCAGCAGCGCGATCGCCCCGCCCAGGCCGGACGCGAACGGGACGGCGGCCGGCAGCAGGTTGGCCGGGATGTGCGTGAACACCATCGTGCGCAGCACCCCCAGGGACATGGCGGGCGCCTCGACGCCGGCGGGCAGCCGAAGCGCCGGCACCATGCCGGCCGCGCCCACGACGGTCAGGACGCCGCCGAGCAGCCGCGGGTCCGGCGGCAGCGCGCCGGGCAACGCCCCTGCCGTCCCCGCGACAGCGGCGACCGCGGTGTAGCGGCCGAAACCGCGCACCACCTCGCGACGGGGACGCCCGGTTCCGGCCGGCATGACCTGCTCCAGCGTGGTGAACGGCCCGGACTCCATCACCTCGACCGACAGCGCCCCCGTCATGGCCACCACCGCCGGCAGCCACCCGGACGCCCCGGCCGCGATCGTGATCCCCGAGCAGAGCAGGCCGCGTACAGGGCGGCGTGGCCGCGGCGGCGTCCGGCGCGATCGCCCCAGCGGGCCAGGGCGAGGCTGGAGATCAGCGTGCCGGACAGGCTGGCCGCCGGCGTCGGCCCGACCTCGGCCTGCGTCAGGCCGTCCAGGCGCAGGATCGCGCCGAGCCGCACCGCGGCGATGCCGTACCCGACGCCGCGCAGCGCCTGGGAGGTCAGCAGCAGGCCGGCCGTGCCCGTCACGCCGGTTCCCGGCCCAGCAGCAGGGCCCGCCGGTGGAACTCGTACAGGCCGTCGAAGACCGGGCCGGTGATCTCCAGTACGCGCTCGTCGTCGCAGATCATCGACAGTCCGCGCAGGATCACATCCATCCCCGGCGCCTCGGGGGCGTCGAAGCGCTCGTCGTCGATGTCGGCCTCGTGCACGATCTCGGCCAGCTTCCACAGCACCGGATCGTCGAGTTCGTAGCGGCGCAGGATCGTCTCGAAGCTGCAGTCGCCGCCGTGGTGGGACAATTCGGCGCCGCGCAGGTCGAACGGCGTCGCGTCCGCGGGCACCGCCGCGGGGTCGTCGACGAACACGAACTCCGGCTCGGGATCGAGGTGCCGCCTGATCAGCCAGGCACATGCGGCCCGGTCGATGTGCACGCCGGCGCGCGTGGCCCACCTCATCGCGTGACCTCGCTCGCCCCGGCGCCAGGGCCGGTCCCGGCGTCGGAGCCGGTAGCGGTGTCGGTCAGTGCCCGCACTGCGCGTTGCGCGGCCTCTCGCTCGGCGGGCGGGAAGTAGTCGCGCCGGCCGATCCTGCGCAGCTCGGCCTGCAGTCGCTTCGCAGCCCGGCTGCGCTCGCCCGGGCGCGCCCGGCCCGCCGTCTCGGCCTGCTCGAGCACCGCCCGGTACTCGGCCGCCCGCGCGGTGCGCATCTCGCCGGCGATCGCCTTCTCCTGTACGGCGCTGCCGGCGGCGGCCAGCCACACGGTGGAGCTGCCGCCCATCTCGCCGATCTCCTCGGCGATCCAGTCGATCTGCTCCCGGGTCCTGGCATCGGCGGGCAACGCGACCAGCCCGTCGCCCAGCCGCGCCACCCCGAGCCGGTCCAGCTTGCGCCAGATCGTGATCCGCAGCGTCGACGGCTGACGCGGGACGCGATACGCCAGCAGCACCCATTGCCCGGCCGTGCCCGTCATCGTCCCTCCACCCATGCCCGACGTTCGGTAACCACAGTTACTGTAACCATGGTTGCACACGAACGCACCTGATGTGCGCCCACGACAAAGGGCCCGCCGTGCGGCGGGCCCTTCATCGCGCATGGAGTCAGGCGCAGGTACGATCGGCGGCTTTCACCTGGAAACGGTCACTATTTCATCCCGGGTGAGCAACCGCCTTCGCCCTTCCTGGCCGGAAAGTCGGTCAGCCGCAATGCACATTGTTGAGGAAGGTCTGCTTGCCGGTCGTCACCGCTCCGCGCACGTCGATGCACTGGCCGGGCGCCGAGAGGTACACCGGGCCGGCGTAGTACTCGTATTCGTCGCCGTCCATCCGGAAGTCGCCCCCGTCGGCTCTCGCTATCGAGACGGCCTTCCAGGTCTTCTTTCCGTAGGTGGCGCCGTATCCGTAGGCCAAGGCGCAGTTCTTGCCGTTGCCGGAGTTGTAGTACACCTCCAGCGTGCCCGTACGGGTGCCGGTCGGCGGGATGCGGTAGGCGCCCACGCGGGCGTAGCCGCTGCCGCAGGGTCCGACCGCCTCGGCCGGCGCGGCACCGACCGCCAGCGTGGTGGCGGTGGTCAGGCCGAGCCCGGATACGGCCAGAGTGCCCGCCACCAGCATGGTGACGACGCGCTTGATCGACATGTGTGTCCTTCCTTCGAGGTTCACGCGGATGTCGTTCTGCGCGGTCAGCATCGCGGGTGGCGTATGCAGGGCGGCTGCAGGAAATCTGCGTGCCCCCGGCCGCCGGTGACTCGACTGACCGGCCGGTCAAGGGGTTGTCGTCGCCTGTTCACGTAACGTCACCTTCGCGCCAGTTTCCTCGGTGATCGCACCGGACATCCCCCAGGTAACGACAAACATCACGATCCGGACGCACCTGTCGAACCGGAGGTAACCACCATGTTCGCCCTCATCGCCGCCGTACTGTTCCTGCTCTCCCTCGTCTTCGCCCTGGCCGACCTGGCCGTGGGCGGCGTGCTCACCGTCACCACGCTCGAGATCGCCGGTCTGCTGTGCGTGGCCCTGCACCTGATGGGGCTGGGCGCGGGCTGGAGCGCCTTCAAGAGGTAGGGCCCGCCGGGTCAGCCCAGCGTGAAGCGCACCTCGCGGGTGGCCGGGTCGGCCTGCGCGAGGCGTACGGTGACCTGTTCGCCCAGCGGCAGCTCGCCGTCGCAGCGGGCGATCACGGCCGGGTCGACGAGCTGGACCAGGCCGCGCCGCTCGCCCGCGTCGATCACCACGGCCTCGAACGCCTGCCCGATCCTGTCGCGCAGCAGGAACGCCTCCACCAGGTCCACGCAGGCCCGGTCCACGGCCCCGGAGCGGCGTCCGGCGGCGGTCATGAGGTCGGGCAGCTCGGCCAGGGCCGCCGTGACGTGCTCGGGCACCGGCTCGCCCGCGGCGACCGCCAGGCACACCTCGGTGGCGTAGCGGTCGACCAGGCGCCGCAGCGGCGCGGTGACGTGCGTGTACGGCGCGGCCACCGCGGCGTGGTCGGCCAGGCGCGGCGGCGCCCCGTCGAAGGCCACGTAGCCGGCGCCGCGCAGCAGCACCTTCGACTCGTGCAGGAAGGCCGCCTGCTGCGCCTTCTTCGGGTCGAGGTCGTGCACGACCGCGCCGTAGCTCGCCCCCTCGGGCCAGGGCACGTCGAGCGCCAGCGCGACCCTGCGTACCTTGGCCAGGTCGCCCGGCTGCGGCGGCGGCAGCACGCGCAGGACGCCGAGCTCGGCGTCGAGCATCATCGCGGCCGCGGCCATGCCGGTCAGCAGCGAGATCTGCGCGTTCCACGCCTCCGCGGGCAGCGGCAGGCGGAACTCCAGCTGGTAGCCGCCGTCGGAGAGGACGATCTCCTGGTCGGGCGTGGGCAGGGTGACGCCGCCGCGCTCGCGTTCCAGCGCCAGCCTGAGTCGGCCGATCTCGGCCAGCAGGAGCGGCGTGCCGTCGGCGGTGCCGGTGTCGACGGCGGCCTGCACGTAGGCGTAGTCGAGGCGTTCGCGGCTGCGGACCAGGGCGCGCTGCACGTCGGCGCCGACGGTGCGGCCCTCGGCGTCGAGGTCGATCCGCCACACGGCGGCGGGCCTGGTCAGGCCGGGCAGCAGGCTGGCCGCGCCCTCCGACAGCACCGGCGGGTGCAGCGGCACCTTGCCGGCCGGGAAGTAGATGGTCGCACCGCGCAGGCGGGCCTCGGCGTCGATCGCGCCGCCCGGCACGACGAACGCGCCGACGTCGGCGATGGCGTACCAGACGCGGTAGCCGCCGGGCGTGCGCTCCAGGTGGACGGCCTGGTCGAGGTCCATGGCGCCGGGCGGGTCGATGGTCACGAACGGCAGGTCGGTCAGGTCGGCGCGGCCGGAGGAAGGCGCGGGCGGCGGCGCCGCGGCGGCGGCCTCCGCCTCGGCGAGCACGGCCGCCGGGAAGCCGCCGGGCAGCCGCAGCTCGCGCCTGATCCGCTCGAACCCGTCTTCCAGCCTGGCCGGAGTCCCGTGCGGGATCTGAATCATCGACACGCCCAGCACCCTACAAGCCGCCCGCCGACGGCCGCCGAGCGGTCAGGAGGCGGCCAGGACGTCGAGCAGCCGGTTGAGCGGGCTGTCGAGACCGTACTTGTCGGCCAGCCGCACCAGCGACTCCGGGTCGCGGGGCTTGGCGGGCAGGTTCAGGTCGGCGGCGGGCAGCGGCGCGTCGTGGGCCACCTTGACCACGGCGGGCGCGGCGGCCAGGTAGTCGCGGGCCGCGCTCAGCCGGGTGCGCGCGCCGGCCGGGAACCCCTCGGCGGTGCCGGAGTCGAGCGCGGCCAGCATGGACTCCAGCGTGCCGAAGCGGGTGATGAGCGAGGCCGCGGTCTTCTCGCCGACGCCGGGCACGCCGGGCAGGCCGTCGCTGGGGTCGCCGCGCAGCGTGGCGAAGTCGGCGTAGCCGCGGCCGGGGATGCCGTACTTGGCGCTCACGAACGCCTCGTCCACGATCTGCAGGTTCCTGATGCCGCGCGCGGTGTACAGGACCCGGACCGGGCGTGCGTCGTCGACGAGCTGGAACAGGTCGCGGTCGCCGGTGACGATGTCGACCGCGCCCGGGGCCTGGTGGGTGAGGGTGCCGATGACGTCGTCGGCCTCGTAGCCGGGCGATTCGAGCCTGGCGATGCCGACGGCGTCGAGCACCTGCTCGATGACCGCGATCTGCGGCACCAGCGTGTCGGGCACCTCCTCCTCGTCGCCCTGCGCCACGCGGTGCGCCTTGTAGGTGGGGATCGCCGTCACGCGGAAGGCCGGCCGCCAGTCGGCGTCCATGGTGGCGGCGAGCTGGGCGGGGGAGTGCTGGCGGACCAGCGTGGCGATCATGTCGATGAGGCCGCGTACCGCGTTGACCGGCGACCCGTCGGGGGCGGTGATCGTCTCCGGGATGCCGTAGAAGGCCCGGAAGTACAGGGACGGGGTGTCCAGAAGCATGAGCACTAGCCCAGTATGCCCACCGCCAGCAAACACGCGTCGTCTTCCGGGTTGGGGCCGCCGATGTCGGCCAGCAGACGGTCGAGCCCGGCGTCCAGGTCGTGGCCGCGCAGGTCCCTGGGCAGGTCGCGGGCGGCGGCCAGGGTCAGGTCGAGCCCGACGTCGATGTCGCGGGTGCGCCGCTCGACCAGCCCGTCGGTGAACATCAGCAGCAGGTCGCCGTCGAGCAGCTTGGTGCAGGCCAGCTCGTACGGGCGGCCGTCGGCGGCGCCGAGCAGCACGCCCTTGGGCTTGCGCAGCGGCGTGGCGATGCCCTCGCGCACCAGGATCGGCGCCAGGTTGCCCGCCTGGCTCCAGCTGAACACGCGGGTGGCCGGGTCGAGGTGCCCGATGATCGCGGTGGCCGTGGTGGTGTCCTTGAGCTGGTGCAGGACCAGCTCGTTCAGCCAGCCGAGCAGCCGGTTGGCGGGTTGTCCCGTCATGGTCAGGCCGATGAGCGCGTGCCGCAGTTGCGCCATGTGGGCGATGGCGGGCAGGCCGTGGCCGGAGACGTCGCCGATGGCCAGCAGCACCCGGCCGTCGGGCATGGGTGCGGCCTCGAACCAGTCGCCGCCCAGGTTCGCGGTCTTCTCGGCGGGCACGTAGCGCACCGCGATCCTGGTGTGCGGCAGGTCGAGGCAGCCGACCGGCTCGGGCAGGATGGCCTCGCGCAGCGCCAGCATGACGTGGCGCTCCTCGGCGGCCTGCTCGCGGGCCTCCAGCAGCTGGCGGCGCGACTCCGACATCATGCGCTCGGCGCGGCGGCGTCCGGTGATGTCCTGGATGACGCCGTGCATGCCGACAGGACCGCCGGGGGCCATCAGCGGCTCCAGCACGATCCGCAGGTCGCGCAGCTCGCCCGCGCCGCCGCCGCGCCTGATGCGGAACTCGGCCTGCGCCGGTCCCGGGCGGGGGGCGACGTCCGGGGTGGTGCCCTGCAGGACGTCCCACAGCAGCTCGTCGAGCGCGGCCGCGTCGCACGGCTCGACGTGGTCGCACAGGTCGGGCAGGGAGACCGGGCCGTCGTCGGGGTCGCGGCCGAAGATCACGTACACCTGGTCGGACCAGACGGCCTCGCCGGTGCGCAGGTTCCACTCGGCCCAGCCCATGTTGCCCAGCCGCTGGGCGTGCGCCAGCCGGGCGGCCAGCAGCTCGGTGCCGGCCGGGACCAGCTCGGCCGCGCCTGCGACGTCGACCATACGTCTCACTCTCAACAGGAACAGGACAATTGGTCTCACACTACGTGATAGATATGGAGCGGAGTGTAGCGAGGGCTTGCCGTGTTGTGAGAGTTTTTCGCGGATTTTAGGAGCCGGGTCCGGAGTAGATTGTGCCTGTGACGTCCACAGACTTGTATCCCGTGTCCCGTCTCGCCGCCGTGCAGGAGGCCACCGCCAAAGCCGGCCTTGACGCCCTGTTGCTCACTCCCAGCCCCGATCTGCGCTATGTCAGCGGCTACCAGGCCCTGCCGCTCGAACGGCTGACCTGCCTGGTGGTGCCCGCCTCCGGCGAGTCGTTCATGATGGTGCCCAGGCTCGAACTGCCCGCCGCGCAGGCCTCGCCCGCCGCCAGGCTCGGCCTGGAGTTCGTCGCCTGGGACGAGACGGACGACCCGTACCGGATCGCGGCCAGGCGGCTGGGCAACGTGGCCAAGGTGGGGCTGGCCGACCGGATGTGGGCGATGTCGTCGCTGCGCTTCCGCGAGGTGCTGCCGGGCACCGAGCAGGTGCTGGCCGGCCGGGTGCTGCGCGAGCTGCGCATGCGCAAGTCGCCCGGCGAGGTCGAGGCGCTGCGCGAGGCCGGCCGGGCCATCGACGCGGTGCACCGGCAGGTGCCGGAGTTCCTGCGCGCCGGGCGCACCGAGCGCGAGGTGGGCCGCGACATCGCCGAGGCCATCCTGGCCGCCGGGCACGAGACGGTCGACTTCGTCATCGTCGCCTCCGGGCCCAACGGCGCCAGCCCGCACCACGAGCTGTCCGACCGGGTCATCCAGGCCGGCGAGCCGGTGGTCGTCGACATCGGCGGCCAGCTGCACAACGGCTACTGCTCCGACTCCACCCGCGTCTACTGCGTGGGCGAGCCGCCGGCGGAGTTCGCCGAGTACTACGAGGTGCTGCGGCGCGCCCAGGACGCGGCCTGCGCCGCCGTCCGGCCGGGGGTGTCGTGCGAGTCGATCGACGCCGCCGCCCGCTCGGTCATCGAGGACGCCGGCTACGGCGAGCGCTTCATCCACCGCACCGGCCACGGCATCGGCATCGAGACCCACGAGGAGCCGTACATCGTCGCGGGCAACACCGAGCCGATGGAGCCGGGCTTCGCCTTCTCCGTCGAGCCGGGCATCTACCTGGCCGGCAAGCACGGCGCCAGGATCGAGGACATCCTGGTGTGCACCGAAGACGGCGGGGAACGGTTGAACAACACCACTCGTGAACTGGTGATCGTTTAGGCAGAATGCGGGGCACGTTCACTCTCACAAGGAGTTCAACTCGATGACTGTCGCACGTGCCCTGCCCACCCCCGAGGCGCACGACCTGATCGACCTGACCCGCGAGCTCGTCGCCAAGGAGATCGCGCCGCGCGCCGCGGCCGACGAGGCGTCCGGGCGGTTCCCGCGCGAGGTGTTCGCCACGCTCGGCGCCGCCGGGCTGCTCGGCCTGCCCTACCCCGAGGAGTACGGCGGCGCCGCGCAGCCGCAGGAGGTCTACCTGCAGGTGGTGGAGGAGCTGGCGGCCGGCTGGCTGACCGTCGGCCTGGGCACCTCGGTGCACACGCTGTCGTGCTTCCCGGTGGCCGCCTTCGGCTCCGATCAGCAGCGGGAGGAGCTGCTGCCCGCCATGGTGGGCGGCGGCCTGCTGGGCGCGTACTGCCTGTCCGAGCCCCAGTCCGGCTCCGACGCCGCCGCGCTGACCACCCGCGCCCAGCCCGGCCCCGACGGCTACACCGTCGACGGGGTCAAGGCCTGGATCACCCACGGCGGGGTCGCCGACTTCTACCTGCTCATGGCCCGCACCGGCGCCGCCGGGCCGCGCGGCATCTCCGCCTTCCACGTGCCCGCCGGGCTCGACGGGCTGTCGTTCGGCCCGCCCGAGCACAAGATGGGCATGCGGTCCTCGCCGACCGCCCAGGTGCGTTTCGACGGCGTGCGGCTGCCGTCCGACGCGCTGGTCGGGGCCGACGGCGAGGGCTTCCGCATCGCCATGGCCGCCCTCGACGGCGGCCGGCTCGGCATCGCCGCCTGCGCGGTCGGCGTCGCCCAGGCCGCGCTCGACGCCGCCCTGGCCTACGCGCGCGAACGTCAGCAGTTCGGCACCCGCATCGTCGACTTCCAGGGCATCTCGTTCATGCTGGCCGACATGGCCACCCAGATCGCCGCCGCCCGCGCGCTCTACCTGGAGGCCGCCAGGCTGCGCGACGCCGGCCGCCCGTACGGCACGCAGGCGGCCATGGCCAAGCTGTTCGCCACCGACATGTGCATGAAGGTCACCACCGACGCGGTGCAGGTGCTCGGCGGCTACGGCTACGTCGAGGACTTCCCGGTGGAGCGCTACATGCGCGAGGCCAAGGTGCTGCAGATCGTCGAGGGCACCAACCAGATCCAGCGGCTGGTGATCGGCCGGGCCCTGGCCAAGGGCTGAGCGGCGGGGGAGTGGGCGGCGTGGGGCTGCGGCTGGTGCCGATGATCGAACGCTGGGACCTGACGGGCTTCCAGGCCTGGCCGGTGACGGCGGAGACCGGGTGGGGCTGGGCGCCGCTGTCGGGCGTGCTCGGCTTCGCCGAGGTCGGCACCGTGATGGCGGTGCTCGCCAGGGCCGACGCGGAACCCGGCGCCGACTCCGAGGGCGCGCCCGAGTGCGACGCGTTGTCCCCGGCCGAGGCCGACGCCGCCACCCTCGTCCGCCGCCTGCTCGCCCAGGAGGACCTGATCGCCACGGGCGGGCTCGAACTGCGCGACCAGGCCGCGCGGGTGAGCATCTCGCCGGGCTGCTGCAGCGGGCTGGAGGAGTGGCGCTCCTGGGAGAGCCTCTTCGCCGGTGAGACCCCCTGGTTCGGCCACGACCCGTCCCCGTGGGCCGAGTTCGACGGGGAGCGGCTGCGGGTGTGGCAGGACGGCGGGCTCGGCGAGACGCGGTGGGGGCGCTGCGTGGAGGTGCCCGTCCAGGCCCTGGCCGGGCTGCTGCGGGCCGCTCAGGACGATCTGCGGGCGTTCCTCGGGCTGGTGGGGGAGTGGGGCGAGGTGGTCGTGCCGGGGCTGGCGGCCAGGCTGGTCGGCAGGCTCGACGCCGCGTTCGACATCACCGGCCCGCTCGACGTCCCGGAACCCGGCGGCGAACGGTCACGGTCGTGACACGCGTAGTGCGGCCCCTCGTGACGCCTGCAGTGACGCCCGCCAGGAGGCCCGTCGTGAGGCCGGTGCGGCGGACGTGCTGAAGGTCTCCTACGCCAGCCTGGCCGGGTCCGCGCGGCCCAACGAGGACCTGGTCGTCGCCGGTCCCACCTGGGCGGCCGTGCTCGACGGCGCCACCGCGGCGGCCGGCGTCGACAGCGGGTGCGCGCACGACGTGCCGTGGCTGGTGTCGCGGCTGGCCGCAGGTCTCGCCCAGGCCCTGCTCGCCGACCCCGGCCTGCCGCTGGCCGGGGCGCTGGAACACGCCATACGCACCGCGATGACGGCCCACGGCGGCGGCTGCGACCTGGGCAACCCCGACTCGCCCTCGTCCACGGCGGCGATCGTCCGGTGGGCGGGGGATCGGGTGGAGTACCTGGTGCTCGGCGACTCGCCGGTCGTGCTGCGGCACCGCGACGGCCGGGTCACCGTCGCCGGCGACGACCGGCTCGACCGGTTGCCCGGCGGCCGGCCGTACAGCCTCGACCTGGTACGGCGCTCGCGCAACACGGCCGGCGGGTTCTGGGTGGCGAGCACCGCGCCCGGCGCCGCGCACGAGGCGGTGACCGGCAGCGTCGAGGCGGCCGGGCTGGCCGGGGCCGGGCTGTTCACCGACGGGGTGGGCCGGCTGGTCGACTGGTACGGCTGGACCTGGGAGTCGGTCGCCGGGACGGTGGCCGCGCAGGGCCCGGAGTCGGCCATCAGGGCCGTGCGGGCCGCTGAACGGGCGCACGGCCCCGTGACGGGCAAACCGCACGACGACGCCACCGCCGTCTGGGCGACCCTCTCAGAAGGCCCCTGACGCCCCGGAGAGCGGATCGGCGCGGGTTGTGGCCGGTGTGGGTACGGTTGGGCGGGTGCGCGGTGATCTCTTAGACCTCATCCTGCTCTGTCTCGTGATCGCGTTCGCCGTCTCGGGTTACCGGCAGGGGTTCATCGTCGGCGCCCTGAGCTTCGTCGGCTTCGTCGGCGGCTGCGTGCTCGGCGTCGCCATCGCGCCGCCCGTCGCCGCGGCGCTCGCCGGCGGCGACGCCGCGCAGGCGCTGCTCGCCCTGGTCATCGTCTTCATCACGGCGGTGGCCGGGCAGTTCGCCGCCTCCACGCTGGGCGCGGTGTTCCGCAGCCACCTGGTCAGGCAGGAGCACGCCCGGCTGATCGACGCCGCCGGCGGCACGCTGGCCGGCGGGTTGTCCGTGCTCGTGGTCGCCTGGCTGGTCGGCAGCCTGCTGATCTCCAGCTCCTTCACCACCATCGTCGACCAGATCCGCGGCTCCCTGCTGCTCGGCGCCATGGACGACCTCATGCCGGGCACCGCGCGCGCCTGGCAGCAGCCGTTCAAGCAGTTCATCGACAGGTCCGAGTTCCCGCCCGTGCTGGACGCCATCGGCGGCACCCCCGAGATCGACGTGCCCGAGCCCGACCCGGGCGTGCTGCGCAGCGTCGGGCTCAAGGCCGCCAGGCGCGGCGTCGTCCAGGTGCAGGGCACGGCCACAAGCTGCGGCAAACGCATCGAGGGCACCGGCTTCGTGTTCGCCGCCGACCGCGTCATGACCAACGCGCACGTCGTCGCGGGCGTCGACCAGGACCTGCGGATCATCGACGCGGCCGGCCGCGCCAGGCCGGCCACCGTCGTGCGCTACAACCCCGCGCGCGACATCGCCGTGCTGCACATCCCCGGACTGGGCCTGCCCGTGCTCACCTTCGACGGCACCGCGCGCAAGGGGGACGAGGCCGTCGTCGCCGGATACCCGAAGGGCGGCGGTTTCACCATGGGCGCGGCCCGGGTCGTCGCCAGGAAGGAGATCTCCAGCCCGGACATCTACCGCAGGGGCCAGGTCACGCGCGAGGCGTACCTGGTGCGCGGCAGCGTGCGCCAGGGCAACTCGGGCGGCCCGCTGCTGACCGCCGCCGGCCAGGTGTACGGCGTCGTCTTCGCCGCCGTCGTCGGCCAGAAGGACACCGGGTACGTGCTCACCGCCGCCGAGGTCGAACCCGACGCCACCAAGGGCGCGAACGCCACCAGGCAGGTCAGCACCCAGGGATGCGACTGATCCGCCCGCCCGGCCCATAACCGGGATGTATCAAATCCGCCGGCCGATGCTCTGGGAGGCGAGGGCGTTCGACAGCCGGCGGACATGCGGGGGCGGTCCGCCGGCGAGCAGCTCTCGCCGGCGAGTGAGGCGGCCGGGCCGCGGGGACGGCGCGCCGCCGGGACGAGCCGCGCGCGACCGTGCAGGAACACGTCCTGATCGGGGGCGACGTGATCCGCACGGCCGGGCTCGTCACGGCGCGCGACGCCGCCCGCAGTAAGCCGCCCGCAGCAGGCCGGTCGCAGTGGCCGCCCGCAGTGGCCGCCCGCAGTGGCCGCCGAGTGGCCGGTCGCCGGACATGCGACGCGCCGGCGCTGGGATGGGCACCCCGCGCCGGCGCGTTTCGCTCGCGAGCCCTCGGCGGACCCGGGTTCGGGTCAGATGCGGATCCAGCAGGTGACCACCGGGTCGCCCTGCGCCGGGCTCACCCGCAGGCGCAGCGGCCCCGGCTGGAGCGCGTCGGCGGTGAAGCGGCCCAGCGCGTCGGAACGCAACCGGGTCTCGTCGTCGCGCCGCTGCACCCCGATCTCGGCCGGTCCGCCCGACGTGCGCCCGACCAGCCGCGCCCCGGACACCTCCAGCTCCAGCACCAGATCCCTGGAGGTGAACGTGAGCAGCCGCGGCCCGCCGCCCCTGACCCGGGTGGCCGACACCACGTCCCACGAGTCGAACGTCAGCTCGGCCAGCTCCGCGTCCAGCGTCCGCAGCGCGTACGCCCGCATCGCGTCCTCGAGCAGCTCCGCGGGCACGGGGTCGAGCCGGTTCGCGATCTCCCGCAGCTCCTCCTCCCAGGCGAAGCCCTCGTCTTCGAAACCGTACTCGTCCATCGTCGTCACCCCGAGATGCCACGCTTGGCGAGCAGGTCGCCGAGCCGCCTGAGGCATCTGCCCCGATTGGGACCGATGCTGCCGACCGCGATGTCCAGCCCCGCCGCGATCTCCTGGTAGCTGGGCCGCGGCGAGGCGATGAGGACGCGTAACAGCTGCCTGCAACGATCCGGCAGCTCCTCGAACGCCGCCCACACCACCTGGGCGCGTTCCGCCCGTTCGTTCGCCTCCTCCGCCTCCAGCAGCAACGCCTCGGGCGAGCGCTCGTCCACGCGAAGCCCGAGCAGGTCCACGTCGCTGACCGGCGTGGCCCTGCCGCTGGTGCGGATGACCCGCAGCGCCTCGTGCTTGGCCGTGCTGGCCAGCCAGGCGCCGACGCGCTGCGGATCTCTGATGCTGGTGAGGTTCTCGGCGAAGCGGAACCATGTCGTCTGGCAGACGTCCTGGGCGTCGGCGCTGTTCACCAGGTACGCCCGTGCCACCGACCACACCAGTCCGCTGAATCGCTGGTAGAGCTCTTTCCACGCCCCGGCGTCCCCACCGGCGGCGGCTTCCACGAGCGCTCCGGTGTCGTCCACGACGGTCCTTCCCTCGGCTGCGGGAAGTTCATGATATTTCGTGAAGCGCTCGAGAACAGCCGGGCGTGAGCTCATCGCAGAAAACCGCTCAGATCCGGAACGGCCAGCCGGCCGCGCACGAGCTGCCCGGCCGCCTCGCGCGAAGGCAGCTTGGCCTGCGACATCCTGGCCGCCACCAGCCCGGAGATGATCGGCGCCGCGAACGAGGTGCCGCTCCACGCGGCCAGGCCGGTGAACTCGGCCTTGTCGCCGTCGCGCAGCGGCGCCACGCAGGTGCAGCCGGGGTACAGGGTTGTGGCGGAGTAGCGGCACGTGGTGCGGTGCGGGTAGCCGTACTGGTAGGAGCCGGAGGTGAACGCGTTGACCAGACGTTCGCCCGGAGCGTACACGCGCACCCAGTCGCCGTGGTTGCTGAAGCAGGCCCGGCCCTGGCCGTCCTCGCGCAGCGCGCCCACCGAGACCACCACGTCGTCATTGGCGTTGACCGGCTCACCGGCGTAGGCGGCCGGCCAGAACCTGGTCGTCTCGCCGTCGTTGCCGGCCGCCGCGATCAGCACGGTCTCGGGGTGCTCGGACAGCTCCCGCATGAAGTCGGCCAGGCCGAGCAGCACGGTCTCGTCCAGCGTCCTGGTGCCGGCCGACAGGGAGATGATGTCCGGCCAGCCGTGCTCGTCCAGCACCCGCAGCAGCGTCAGGCCCAGCTCGTCCTCGGCGGCCGCGCCGCCGTAGGGGAAGGCGTTGTAGACGCGGACGTCGGTGGCGGGCGCGATGCAGCGGATCACGCCGGCGATGAACGTGCCGTGCCCCACGTACGGCTTGATGAAGCCCATCGCGTCGAGCTCGTCGCCGGGCGAGGTGACGTCGCCGGTGACCGGCGGCACGTGCGGGATGCCGGAGCTCTCCGCCAGCCACTGGTGGTCGAGGTAGTCGTGCACCAGGCCGGTGTCGAGCACGGCCACCCGGACGCCCTCGCCCCTGTCACGGGCCGAGATCGGCGGGTTGAGTGGCCCGGAGCTGGGCACCGGCTCGTCTCCCGGGCAGAGGTTGACCCCGGCGACGGTGACGAAGTGCACCAGCGAGGCGTGGATGCCCTCGCGTTCGAGCAGGCCCACCATCTGGTAGATGTTCCTGTCGCCGATGGAGAGCCTGCGGCAGGAGACGCGCTCCAGGTTGCCCTCGTCCGGCCAGGTCACCTCCACCGCGCCCCGGCCGGGCTGGATGCGTTCGACGGCTTCGGCGGTGCGCTCGACGTCCTCCTTGCGCACGATGATGTGGCGGTCGAGGCAGGCGAACTGCGGCTTGGGGTTGCCGGGGCCGGGACCGGCGCCGTAGGGCCCGGCCACGGCCCTGGCGCCGTTGGGCAGGGCGTCGTTGAGTATGTCGAGCTGTTCCCAGAAGCGTGGGTCTGGTGTGGTCATCGCGTCTCCTTGAGCGTGAAGGCCTCGGCCTCGCGGCGTGGGAGGAACTCAGCTTGGTGTGTCATCGCCTCTTAGAGCAGCCCCCCACGGCGCTGATACAGCCTGACGGCAATTCGTGTGCCGTGTGGGGGGAAACGGGCGCAGACTGGCGGCAAACCGCGTGGACTCGCGGTGAATCGCGCCACTACGATCGACATGTGTCCGGGGAAGATCCGCACGACCTCCTGGCCATGGTGTTCGCGCGTCCCCGTGAAGCGCTGACCGCGGCCAGATCGATGCTGGCCGACGGGCGCGGGCCGTACGAATCGTCCATCGCCAGGCAGGCGATCGGCATCCTGCACAGGGAGTTCGGCGATCTCGACGCGGCCATCGGCGAGCTGCGCCAGGCCGTCACGCTGGCCCGCCGCGCGGGTTCGGCCGACCGCGAGTCCGACGTCCTGGCCACGCTGGGCATCGCGCTGCTCCAGCACGGCAGGACCAGGTCGGGCCTGACCGCGCTCGACGCCGCTGCGGAACGCTCCGACGGCACCACGCAGGCGCGGGTGCTGTTCCGCCGGGCCGGCGCGCGCTGGATTCTCGGCCGGCACGACGACGCGCTCGACGACCTGCGGCGCGCCGTGCCCGCCCTGCTGGCCGCGCGCGACACGGTCTGGGCCGCCCGCGCGCTGACGCTGCGCGGCAACGTGCACCTCGCGCTCGGCTCGGTCGAGCCCGCCGACGCCGACTTCAGCACCGCGCAGCGCATGTTCGCCACCACCAACCAGGAGCACGACTCGATACTCGCGGTGCAGAACCGGGGCGTCGTCGCCTTCCGCGCCGGTGACCTGCCGGCCGCGCTCGACCTGCTCGACGAGGCGGAACGGGGCTTCAACGGGCTGGGCACGCCGATGTTCGACCTGGTCGCAGACCGGTGCCAGGTGCTGCTGGCCGCCGGGCTGGCCCGCGACGCGCTGGAGCAGGCCGACGGCGGTCTCGGGCTGCTGGCCCGGCTGCGCGGGCAGGCGACCAGGCGGGCCGAGCTGCTGCTCATCGCCGCCAGGGCCGCCCTGCAGGCCGCCGACCCGGCCACCGCGCGGGCGCGCGCGGCCGAGGCACGCAAGCTGTTCGCCGAGCAGCGGCGCGACTGGTGGGCCGAGCACGCCAGGCTGATCCTGCTGCAGGCCGAGTACGCGGCGCTCACGTCCGCCCCGGCCGACTCCTTCCCCTCCGCTGCGGCCCTCGCCCTGGCCGTGAACGGCAACGGGTTCGCGGGCCACGGCTCGGCGAACGGGAACGGCTCCGCGGGCAACGGAACCCGTAACGGGTCGCGCAACGGGCTGCCCGGGCGGCTGCTGGGTGAGGCGCGCAGGCTGGCCGACCGGCTGGCCGAGCTGGGCTCGCCTGAGGTGTGGCAGGCGCACCTGCTGGCCGGGCGCATCGCACTCGACCTGGGCAGGCACGCCGAGGCCGACCGCCACCTGGCCAGCGCGGGCAAGGGCAGGCACCGGGGCACGGCCACCTCGCGGGCCGGCGGCTGGCTGGCCGAGGCGCTGCGCGCGCAGGCGGCCGGGCAGCCGCACCGGCTGCTGCACGCCTGCAGGTCCGGGCTGGCGGTCATCGAGGAGTACCGGCTCACGTTCGGCTCGTCCGAGCTGCACGCGCTGGCCACCGCAGAGGGCGCCGAGCTGGCCTCGCTGGCCCAGCGCCACCTGCTGAACACCGGGCGCACCCGCAGGCTGCTGGCCTGGACCGAGCGGTGGCGGGCCACCGCGCTGGCGGTGCCCGCGGTGCGTCCGCCCGACGACCACGAGCTGCTCGCCCAGCTCGCCTCCCTGCGCCAGCTCGACCACCTGCTCAGCGAGGCCCGCTCCAGCGGGGCGGCCTCGGCCGCCACCATGGAGCGCGACAGGAGCCGGCTGGAATCCCAGGTGCGGGCGAAGACGCTGCGCATGCGCGGCAGCCACGACCGGGCCGAGCCCGGCCACGACGGACGGCAGATCCTCGCCGCGCTCGGCGACGGCAGGCTCGCCGAGATGGTGGTCATCGACGGCATCCTGCACGTGCTGCTGTGCGGCGGCGGGCGCGTGCGCAGGCACCGCGTGGGCCCGGTGGCCGAGGCGGTGGCCGAGGTGGAGTTCGCCAGGTCCAGGCTGCGCCGCCTGGCTTACGAGCGGCACCCCGACCAGGGTGAGCTGCACGCGCTCGGGGTCAGGCTGGAGGCGGCCGTGCTCGGCCCGGTGGCGGCGCGGCTCGGCGACGGGCCGATCGTCGTGGTGCCGCCCAGCATCCTGCACCCCACCCCGTGGGGGCTGCTGCCGTCGCTGCGCCGCAAGCCCTTCACCGTCGCGCCCTCGGCCAGCGCGTGGCTGCGCGCCAGATCCGCGCCCCGGCCCGACCAGCCGGGCCGGAACGGCGCCGGGGGGCCGGCCGACGGCCGGATCGTGCTGGTCAGAGGGCCCGGCGTGGTCAACGCCGACGGCGAGGTCCGGGCCATCGCCGAACTGTACGGCGGGGCCACGGTGCTGGCCGACGGCGCGGCCACCGCGCCGGCCGTCCTGACCGCGCTCGACGGCTGCCTGCTGGCCCACCTGGCCGCGCACGGCACCTTCCGGGCCGACAGCCCGCTGTTCTCCTCACTCCACCTGGACGACGGCCCGCTCACCGGCTACGACCTGGAACGCCTGCACCGCGCCCCGTACCGGCTGGTGTTGTCGAGCTGCGACTCCGGGCAGATGGCCGCGGTCGGCGCGGACGAACTGCTCGGCCTGGCCACCGCCCTGCTCAGGCTGGGTACGGCGGGCATCGTGGCCAGCGTGGTCCCGGTCAACGACGAGACGGCCGTCCCGGTGATGGTCGGCCTGCACGACGGCCTGCGCCGCGGATTGACGCTGGCCGAGGCGTTGAGCCAGGCCAGGGGCGACGACGTGTCGTTCATAGCCATCGGAGCGGGCTGATCGGCCACGCTGCTGATACCTTGATCGGAAGATCGCGATCATGGGACAATTCACCACCAGAGGCATATATCCGGGTGGTTGGGGGGTCGTCGCCCATGATCCGTGTGCCGATAGAGCGGCCCTAGGATGCCGGACGGCGAGCTGGACGAGGCGTTCGAGCTCGGCAGGACCTGCGCGATCGCCGCGGAGTGCGGCCGTGACCTGCGCCGGTGCGCGCAGATGTACGGTGGGCTGTTTCCGCGCGCGGCGTTCGGCACCGAGCTCTACCAGACGCTGACCCTGAACGCCGCCTTCAGCGCCCCCTGGGCCTCGGCCGACCGGCTGAAGGTCTTCACCAGGACCTCGTTGTGGGTGCTGGCCGTCGACTGGCTGATCGACCACGCGGCCACCACCCGCGAGCAGGTGACCAGGCTGACCCGCGAGTGCCTGGCCGTCGCCGACGGCGCGGTGCCGCGCGCGGCCGCCACCCGGTTCCTCGCCGACCTGCGTGACGAACTGGCCACCGTCAAGGACTTCGACGACCTGCGCTGGCTCTGGCGCGACCAGCTCGCCAGGATGCTGGCCGGCATGGCCAGGGCCTGGGTGTGGCGTGACACCGGCGCCGCTCCCACGCTGGCCCGCTATCTGGACAACGCCGACAGCCGCGGCTCGTCCTTCGTGGACCTGTCGCACTGGATCTACAGCGGGGACGTCTGGGCCAGGGGGCATCTGGAGGAGCTGCGCGCGGTCAGCAGGCACGTGCAGCGCTACCTGCACCTGCTCGGGGACGTGGCCTCGTACCGCAGGGACATGAGCTGGGGCGATCTGAACGTGCTGGCCCTGGACGTCAGCCGGGCCGAGGTGGCCGGCGCGATGGCCGAGCTGACCCGCGAAGCCGACGCGCTGATCGAGCCGTTGCGCGAACGCAGCCCGCGCACGTCCTCCTACCTGCGGCGACAGATCGGTTTCAGCTCGGGGTTCCACGGTATTTCGGTCGGCTAGCAAAGTGGCCGACTGTGGACAACCGCCCTATGACAGCCGTCTTTACCCCTATCTTGTGCATGAAGCGAATACCGGTGATTGGGACGGCAAACCGTGACAATTTGTTTCTTGTAAATGTCTGCGGCTTGAGTGGAAAATGTGGCATTGCTAGGGTGACTCGACACCGAGCCAGCGGTCCGGCACTTTTCTCTGCGTCTTGACAAGTGTCACTGACCGCGGCGCCAGCGGGGCACCGGCCCGCAGGCATGGCACGAGCCCCGGGGAGAGGTAACAGGCGGTGCTGAATGGTATTCGGTCGTGTTGACCGGTGGCGGCTGCCGACCGCGATCAAGATCTTGGTCGCGGGAGGGTTCGGCGCGGGCAAGACCACCCTCGTCGGAGCCGTCTCCGAGACCCGTCCGCTGCACACGGAAGAGGCGCTGACCCAGGTCGGCGCGCACATCGACGACCTGTCCGGCGTCGAGGCCAAGCTCACCACCACCGTGGCCATGGACTTCGGGCGCATCACCATCCGCGACGACTACATGCTGTACCTGTTCGGCACCCCCGGCCAGGAACGGTTCTGGTTCGTCTGGGACGAGCTGGCCATGGGCGCGCTCGGCGCCGTCGTGCTGGCCGACACCCGCAAGCTGGCCGACTGCTTCCCCGCGGTCGACTACTTCGAAAAGCGCGGCCAGCCGTTCGTGGTGGCGCTCAACTGCTTCGACGGCACCCGCCCGTTCACCGTCGGCGAGGTGCGCCAGGCCATCGGCCTGGAACCGGATGTGCCTATCGTCCGCTGCGACGCCCGCAAGCGCGACTCGGGCCGGGAAGTGCTCATCACGCTCGTCGAACACGCGATGCGCAGGGGAGCCGAACCGGTCGGGACCATGTCGTGACCATGACCGGCTACCTTTGATGTGATGGAGGAGATCGATCGCCGCATCGTCGCGCTGCTCGCGCACGACGGCCGGATGAGCTTCACCGACCTGGCCAGGGAGACCGGGCTGTCGGTGTCGGCCGTGCACCAGCGCGTCCGCAGGCTGGAGAAGCGCGGCGTGGTGCGCGGCTACGCCGCGATCGTCGACCACGACGCCATCGGGCTGCCGCTGACCGCCTTCGTGTCGATCAAACCGATCGACCCGGCCGCGCCCGACGACGCACCCGAGCGGCTGGCCCACCTGTCGGCCATCGAGGCCTGCCACAGCGTGGCCGGCGACGAGAGCTACATACTCAAGGTGCGCGTCGCCTCGCCGGTGGCGCTGGAAGACCTGCTGCAGCAGATCCGCGCCTCGGCCAACGTCTCCACCCGCACCACCGTGGTGCTGAGCACGCCGTACGAGCACCGCGCCCCCGACGTGTCGAGCGACTCCGCCGCGCAGGACGACTGACCGGGTTCAGCGGACCGGCTTCCACTCCACCCGGCCGCCGGAGACCGTGCGCCGCCAGCCGTCGATCGGCTCGCCGGTCTCCAGCGCCCGGGCGGTGGCCTGGAGCAGGGCCAGATACGACGGCCAGTCGCCGCGGCGCAGCCCCTCCTCGTGGAAGAACTCACCGACCGCACCGGTCGCGCTGTCGGCGAACAGGTTGTCGCCCATGCCGTTCTCCGCGAACGGGATGAGGTGGCCGTCCCACCAGGAGCCCGTGTAGGGCTCGGTGTCCAGCACGATCTCGCAGAGCAGCTTCCATTCGTTCAGGACGCCCTTGACCGGCGTGAGCGAGTAGAACGGGCTGAGATCGACCGAGCCGCCGTCGTGGCGCAGCAGCGAGGCCCGCAGGTCGTCGGGGAAGCGCAGGCCCATCGCCGCCTCGGCCCTGGCGATCTCCGCCGGGCGGGCGGGCCGGCCCAGCCCCCGGTGGTCGGCGGGGGCCTTCCTGGCCAGCCAGCGTTCGATGCGCCGCCACGCCGCGTCGACCCGTGCGGCCACGGCCGGGCTCGGCCGGCGGACCACCGGCCTGGCCTTGTCCGGCTTGCAGCCGGTGGCGCGTACCTCGGCCTCGGTGGGGACGTACGGGGTGGGCGTGGGCTCCGGCGTCGGGCTGGGCCGCGGCCCGCCCGCGCAGTTCGCCGTCGGCGCCGGGGCGGGCTCCCCGGCCCAGCGCAGCTCGCAGCCGGACGTCACCACCGGATACCACTCGCGCAGCGCCCGCCCCGACCCCAGCGCGGCGGCCACCGCCTCCAGCAGATCCAGGTAGGACGGCCAGCTCATCGGGCCGTCGTAGCGCAGGCGCTCGGCGTTGCCCTTCTCGCCGACGCGGCCCGTGCGCGGGTCGATGAACAGCTCCTCGCCCCGGCCAGAGGACGAGAACGGCAGCAGGCTGCCGTGCCAGGTGCCGTCGTCGGGGTCGGCGTCCTCGGCCGATCCGGCCATGACCAGGTCCCTGCAGTTGTACTCGCGCAGGCTCCAATAACTCGACATGCCGGCCAGGCCGAGGCCCTTGGGCAGCTGGAAGCCGCTGCCGAGGTTGCCGTCGGCGCCGTTGTGCCGCAGCAGCGACGCGTACAGCGCGTCGGGGAAGGTGGTCTCCATGTTCCGCTCCGACCTGGCGACGTCCTCGGCGCTCGCGGGGTGCGCGAGCGCGCGCAGCGTCGCCGAGGCGTGCGCGGCCAGCCAGCGCTCGATCGTGTCCCAGGCCGCGTTCACCCGCGCGGTGACGGCCGGGTCGATCGCGCGCGGCGCGACCGTCGGCTCGTCCGACGGATAGGGGATGTCCGGCTCGGGCTCCTCCTCCGGCGCCATCGGGCAGCCCGCCGCCCGAGCCTGCTCGGGGGTGAGCCACCCGGCCTTCAGCTCGGCCTCGAACTCGGGGTCGCCGCAGTCGATCTCGTAGCCCACCATGCCGCAGGCCACCATGCGTACGGGTTCGATCGCGCCGCCGGCCGCGCAGGCCGCGACGACGACGAGCGCGAGCCCCGCGCGTAACGCCCGAGAGATGACCACGCGCGAGACCCTACCGGGCCCGCCCGACAGTCCAGGGTTCTTACGAAGTGCGGACATCGGCCCCGGCGCGGGCCGGACGGGCGGGCCGCGGTGTCAGGCTGACCGGCGTGGCCCGCCGCACGCTGCTCACCGCAGCCCTCGTCGCCGCCCTGGCGGCCGTCCTGGGTGTGATCTTCCTGTCCGGCCGTCCCTCGCTGGGCTGGTACGGGGCGGCGTGGGCGCTGTTCGCGGCGGCCCTGTGGGCGCTGCGCGGCGTACCGGAGCGGTGGGCGCGGCCGCTCGTCCTGGCCGGCGGTGCGGCGGCGATCGCCACCGGCCTGCTCGGCCCGCCCGGCACCAGCACCGACTTCTACCGCTACGTCTGGGACGGGCGGGTGCAGGCCGCCGGGCTGTCGCCCTACGACCGTCCGCCCGCCGATCCCGCGCTCGCGCCGCTGCGCGACCCGTGGCTGTTCCCGACCTCGTGCCCGGACGGCCGGTTCTACCCGCTGCCCGGCGGCGGGTGCACGCGCATCAACCGGCCGACCGTGCACACGATCTATCCGCCGCTGGCCGAGGCGTACTTCCTGCTGGTGGCACGGGTGTCGCCGGACGGGTCGCGGCACCGGCCGCTGCAGACGGCGGGTGCGCTGCTGGCCGCGGCGACGTCCCTGGTGCTGCTGCTGCGGCGGGGGCCGGGTCGGGCGGCGTGCTGGGCGTGGTGCCCGGCGGTGCCCATGGAGGCGGTCAACAACGCGCACGTGGACATGCTCGCGGTGGCCGCCGTGGCCCTGGCCTTCGCGGCCCGCATCCGCCACCGGGGACTCCAGGAGACCGCCCAGGAAACGCTCAGACCGCCTGTGGAGCCTGCGACGCCGGGCGGGGTGCCCGGGGGTGCGA
>NZ_JABCPZ010000174.1 GCF_013283785.1 Nonomuraea antri | reverse complement strand
GCCCCGCCCCCGCCTCCGAATCCCCGGAACGCGGTGGCAGAGCCGCCGGACAGGTCGTGGGGTTCCGGCTGGCCGACGGGGTGCGGCTGGTGGTGGACGCCGGGCGGATCCCGTCCGACGAGGACGTTCAGGCGGTGCTCGCGGCGGCGGGGCCGTTGATCGCGGTGCTCGAAGAGAGGAAGCTGCTATGAAGATCACTTCGCTGGAGCCCGCCAGGTGCCTGCCGGTGCCCGATGCCGGGTTCGGCGCGTTGCAGACCGAACGCGGGAACCTGCCGCTGGAGAGCGTCGACGTCACCGCCGACGTGTCGGGCCTGATCGCCGGGGTCGAGGTGACGCAGGGGTTCAGGAACCCGTACGACGTGACACTGGAGGCCACCTACGTCTTCCCGCTGCCCGACAGGGCGGCGGTGACGGCGTTCCGGATGGAGGCCGACGACCGCGTGATCGAGGGCGTGCTCAAGGAGCGCGGCCAGGCGCGGGCCGACTACGACCGGGCGCTGCGCGAGGGCAGGCGGGCGGCGATCGCCGAGGAGGACCGGCCCGACGTCTTCACGATCAGGGTGGGCAACATCCTGCCCGGTGAGCGGGTGTCGGTCAGGCTGACGTTGAGCCAGCCGCTGCCGTACGAGGACGGGGCCGCGACGTTCAGGTTCCCGCTGGTGGTGGCCCCCCGCTACATCCCGGGTCAGCCGATCGACGGCCCGCCGGCCGGTGACGGGGTCGTGCCCGACACCGACGCGGTGCCCGACGCGTCCAGGATCACGCCGCCGGTGCTGCTGCCCGGCTTCCCGAACCCGGTGCGGCTGTCGCTGGCGGTGAAGGTCGACGCGGCCGGGCTGGAGCTGCGCGAGCTGGCCTCCAGCCTGCACGTGGTCGAGGAGGAGGGGCACACCGTGCGGCTGCGTCCCGGCGAGCGGCTCGACCGGGACTTCATCCTGCGGCTGTCGTTCGAGGCGTCCACGTCGCTGCAGCTCACCGGGCCGCAGGACGGGCACGGGACGTTCGCGCTGACCGTGGTCCCGCCGCCGCTGCAGGCCACCCGCACCCCGCGTGACCTGGTGCTGCTGCTCGACCGGTCGGGCAGCATGGGCGGGTGGAAGATGGTGGCCGCGCGCCGGGCCGCCGCGCGGATCGTCGACACGCTGACCGCGCAGGACCGTTTCGCCGTCCTGACCTTCGACTCGGTGGTGGAGCGCGCGTTCGAGGGGCTGGTGCCGGCCTCCGACCGCAACCGCTACCGCGCGGTCGAGCACCTGGCGCGGGTCGACGCGCGCGGCGGCACCGAGCTGCTCGACCCGCTGCGCCAGGCCATCGCGCTGCTGGCCGCCCAGGACGGACGCGAACGGGTGCTGGTGCTGGTCACCGACGGCCAGGTCGGCAACGAGGACCAGATCCTGGAGCAGACGGGCGGCGCGCTGTCGGCGATGCGCGTGCACACGGTCGGCATCGACCGGGCGGTGAACGCCGGCTTCCTGGGCCGGCTGGCGGGGCTGGGCGCGGGGCGGTGCGAGCTGGTCGAGTCGGAGGACCGGCTGGACGCGGCCATGGAGCAGATCCACCGGCGCATCGGCGCGCCGCTGGTGACCGACCTGTCGCTGAAGGGCCTCGACGTCGAGCCGGGCACGGTCACCCACCTCGGCTCGATCTTCCCCGGCGTCCCGCTGCGCGGGTACGGGCGTTACCGCGAGGGGACGTCGGCGACCGTGCGCGGGCTGGCCGGCGGGCAGCCGTGGGAGGAGCACGTCCAGGGCACGGTGGTGGACAATCCGGCCATCCGGGCCGTGTGGGCCCGCGCCTACCTGCGCGAGCTGGAGGACAGGTACGCGATGGGCGAGCACGACCTGGAGTCCAGGATCGTGGAGGTCTCGCTGGCGTACGGGGTGTTGTGCCGGTTCACCGCGTACGTGGCGGTCGACACCAGGCAGGCGGCCGAGGGCGGGCCCGAGCACCGGGTCATCCAGCCGGTCGAGCCGCCGAGCGGGTGGGAGCTGCCGAGCAACCCGCCGATGGCGGGCGGGTTCGCGACGATGGCGGCCGCGGGTCCCGCCCGTTCACCCAGGATGCGCTCGGCGCTGCACCAGGCGCTGGAACCCGGGATGGCGGCCGACGACGACCTGGACCTCGCGCCCGGCGGCCCGGTGCCGCCGCCCGCCGCCCCAGCCCCCGCGGCGCCGTGGGGCGGCGGGCCCTCCGGTCCTGGCGGCCCGCTCACTCCGGGCGGACCCGGCGTGCCCGGAAGCCCCGGCAGCCCCGGCGCGCCGCGGCCGCCGCGTATGCCGCGGCCCGCGCAGCCCGCGCCGCGTGTGCCGCACCCGGGCGGCCGGGGCCGGGACGCGGACCGGCTGGAGTCGGTCCGGCCCCAGCTGCGGGCCGAGCTGGACCGGCTCAACGCCCTGCCCGGGCCCGACCTGTTCTACCTGGCCGACCTCGGGTCGCGGTTGTCGGCGCTGGCGGCGTACCTGGGCGGGCACGAGGAGCTGTCCGGTTTGGCCCGCGAGCTGGCGGCGGCCGACCGGCCGGGCACGGACGTGCGGGCCCTGCACGAGCGGGCGGTCGAGGTGCTGACCGCCCTGGTCGCCGGGCAGACGCCGGCGCCCGGCCCCGAGCCCGGCCCCGCGCCCGCCGACGACCGTCAGAACCGCCGCCGCCCCTTCTGGAAGCGCGGCTGACCCGGGTCGTCCCGCCCGTCCCCGCCGCCCGGCGGCGGGGACGGGCTCAGGCGGGACGGGCTCAGGCGGGACGGGCTCACAGGATCGGGGTCCACTCCTTCAACAGGACGAGGCTGCCCGCCGTGTACGGGTCGGACCGGATGATCGCGCGGAGTTCGGCCTCGTCCGCGACGTCGTACACGTGCAGCGCGCCGCTGTCGTCCGCCCAGGGCCCGGCCGTGATCAGCCGGCCCGTCTCGTGCAGCCGGCGCAGGTGCGCCCGGTGCGCGGGACGTGCGGCCACCCGCGCCGGGTCGTCGCCGGAGAAGGCCAGTTGCACCACGAATCTCGCCATGCCGGACACGCTAGGCCGCCCGGCGTCCGCGTCTCAGCATCGCGGGCGACGCCGGTGGTGTATCACCGGATACATGAGCTTCTGCCTGACCGATCTGCCGATGTTCGCGGGGCTGGGCGAGACGCGGCGACAGGAGCTGCGCGCGCTGGCGCGGCTTCGGCGCTATCCGGCCGGGCAGGTGCTCTGCACCGAGGGCGACCCGGCCGATCACCTGATCGTGCTGCTGGACGGGCGGGTCAAGGCGGCCCGGGTGAGCGCGGACGGGCGGGAGGTGGTGCTCGCGGTGAGCGCCGCGCCGGTCGCGTTCGACAAGACCGCGCTGCTGGTGAGCGGGCCGCACCGGGCGACGCTGACGGCCACGTCCGCGGTGGAGGTGGCCTACCTGCCGGCCGCGGTGGTGCGCGAGGTGGTCGCGAGCGAGCCCGCGGTGGCGGCGCGGCTGCTGCGCACGCTCGCGCAGACCGTGCGGGACCTCGACGAACGGCTCGCCGACGCGGTGCTGCGCGACGTGCCTGGACGGGTGGCCAAGTGGCTGGTACGCCAGGACGCGGACGGCCGGGTCGCCCTGCACGCGGGGCAGGCCGGGCTGGGCGCGGAGATCGGCGCGACCCGGGTGAGCGTGAACCGGGCGCTGCGCACGTTCGAGCGGCGCGGCCTCATCGAGATCGGCGCCGGCGCGATCACGCTCCTGGACCGCCAGGCCCTGACCCGGCTGGCGGACACCTGACGGGTCCACCCCGTGACGGGAGGTCCTGGAGGCGGACGGGCGGGAAACCTATACTCCCGTCATGATCGCCTATGACGGGTTCGAGGGCCGGGTCGGCAGGACGTTCGCCGGTTCGCGGTCCTGGTGGCCGCGCCGCCCCGCGCCCGCCCCCGGCGCGCCGAACGTGGTGATCGTGCTGGTCGACGACGTGGGCTTCGGCGACCTCGGCTGCTACGGCTCGGAGATCCCCACCCCGCACCTGGACGAGCTGGCCGCGCGGGGCACCCAGTGGACCGACTTCCACGTCACCCCCATGTGCTCGCCCACCAGGGCCGCGCTGCTCACCGGCGTGAACCCGCACCTGGCGGGGGTCGGCCACGTGGCCAACTCCGACCCCGGTTTCCCGGGATACGCGGGCGAGCTGTCGCCCGGCACGCTCACGATGGCGGAGATCTTCCGTGCCGCCGGGTGGCAGACGATGGCCGTGGGCAAGTGGCATCTGACCAAGGACTCCGACATGTCGGACGCGGGGCCGAGGCACGCGTGGCCGCTGCAGCGCGGGTTCGACCGGTTCTACGGGTTCCTGGAGGCGTTCACCAACTACCACCATCCGCACCGGCTCGTCCGCGACAACTCCGCCGTCGAGGTGGATTCCTACCCCGAGGGTTACTACCTGACCGACGACCTGACCCGCGAGGCGGTCGCGATGATCAGGCAGGCCGCGACGTCGGACCGCCCGTTCCTGCTGTACCTGGCGCACGGCGCCGCCCATGCCCCGCTCCAGGCCCCGGCGGGCGAAATATCGCGGCACAGTGGTGAATATCGTGACGGCTGGGACGTCATCCGCGAACGCCGCTTCCAGGCCCAGCAGCGGCTCGGCCTCTTCCCTGAAGGCACCAGGCTGCCGCCGCGCAACGACGAGCCCGGCGACGACGTCCCGCCCTGGGACAGCCTGACCGACGACCAGCGCACGGTGTTCGCCCGCTACATGGAGGTCTACGCCGCCATGATCGCGAGCGTCGACCGCAGCGTCGGCGCCGTCAGGCAGGCGCTCGCCGAGCTGGGCGCGCTGGAGAACACGATCTTCGTCTTCACCTCCGACAACGGCGCGTCCAGGGAGGGCGAGGAGCACGGCACCACCCAGTACCTGCGTACGCTGCTGTCGGCCAACAGCCGCCACGACCGCGAGGATCCCGCGCTCGACCTGGCGAACCTCGACCTGATCGGCGGCCCGCGCACGCTCGCGCACTACCCGCGCGGCTGGGCGATGGCCTCCAACACCCCGTTCCGGCTGTACAAGCGCAACACGCACGCGGGCGGGCACGCGGTGCCGTTCCTGCTGTCGTGGCCGGCCGGGCTGCCGCAGCGCGGCGAGCTGCGCACGCAGTGGGCCTACGTCACGGACGTCCTGCCCACCCTGCTCGACCTGGCCGGGATCGCCCCTCCGGACACAGGACCGCCGAACACAGGACCGACGGACGCAGGCCCGCCGAGGTCGGGCACGTCGCTGGCCGCGGCGATCCGCGACCCGCTGGCCGGGCACGGGCATCGGGAGCAGTACGCCGAGCTGCAGGGCCATCGCGGGTACGTCCGGGGCGAGTGGGAGATCGTGACCAGGCACGCGCCGCTGACCCCGTTCGGCGAGCACGAGTGGGAGCTGTATCACCGCCCGAGCGACCGCACCCAGACTCGGAACCTGGCCGCCGAGCGTCCCGAGCTGGTCAAGGAGCTGGCCGGCCGGTGGGAGGAGGCGGCGCGGGCCAACCAGGTGTATCCGCTGGACGAGGGCTCGCGGCTGCGCTACCTGCTGCGCCCGCCCTGGCAGCGGGACGCCGCCCCGCTGCGTCTCACGCCGCAGCAGCACACGCTGGAACGCTGGCAGGCGCTGCAACTGATCCAGTGGCGCTCGTTCACCGTCGAGGCCCGGCTGGACCGGCCCGGGGTGGGCGTGCTGGTGTCGCACGGCGGCCAGGGCGGCGGCTACCTGCTCTACGCCGACGACGACGGGCTGGTCTTCGTCCAGAACGGCTACGGGCGGCCGCGCACGCTGCGGGCCGGGCCGCTCGGCGAGCACGTGGTCGTCCAGGTGGAGGCGCCGGGCGACTGGCGCTGGGACGTGCGCGTGAGCGTGGACGGCGCGGACCGCGGCGAGCTGACCGGGCTGCCCATGCTCGCCGCGTTCTGCCCGATGGAGGGCATCGACGTCGGGATCGACCGCCGCTCCCCCGTCTCGTGGCCGGTGTTCGAGCGGCACGGGCCGTTCCCGTTCAGCGGCGTCCTGCGCGAGGTCGTCTACACCCCGGGCGCGTTCGCGCCGGACGCCGGAGCCAACTTCATCGACCTCGTCAGAGAGATCGGACGAAAATACGAATAGGCGTTATCGAAGCCGGGCACGCTGTTCTATCGTCACTTGACATGGCGACCCCTCGCGCCCCGCGCCACTTCGACGATGCAGTGTCCGCGACCGTTTCAGACCCCGGGAAATCCGGTTTCTTCTTCGATTTCGACGGCACAATCGCCCCCATTATGCGCGACCCCGAAGCGGTGCTCCCGGTCGCCGGCGTGATGGAGTGCCTGCGGGAGCTGACGAAGCTGGTGGGACGGGTCGCCGTCGTCTCCGCCCGCCCGGCCGCGTTCCTGTCCGACCGCTTCGCCCGGCTGCCCGGCGTGCGGCTGTTCGGCCTGTACGGCATGCAGACCGTGATCGACGGCCGGGTGCACACCGACGCCGAGGTGGCGCCGTGGGCCCCGGTCATGCGCCGCCTGGCCGCCGACGCCGCCCGCGAACTGCCCGGCGACGTGCTGGTTCAGGACGCGTCGCTGATGGTGTCGCTGCACTACCGGGCGGCTCCGGCGCTGCGTGGCGCGGTGGAGCGGTGGTCGTCGGGCAAGGCGGCAGAGCTGGGCCTGGTCGAGCAGTTCGGCCGCATGGTGGTGGAGTTGCGGCCGCCGGTCGGGCGCGACAAGGGCACCATCGTGGCCGCCGAGATCGCGCCGCTGACCAGTGCCTGGTATTTCGGCGACGACCTGTCCGACGGCCGCGCCTTCGACGCGCTGCGGCTCAGGGAGCGGCGGGATCCGGCGTTCACGGGCGTCGCGGTGGCGGTGGCCAACGGCGAGACGGGCGACGAACTGGCCCGCGCCGCCGACTTCACACTCGACTCGCCGGACGAGACGGCGGCCATGCTGAATGACGTGATCCGCGCTTTCCCCGGGGCCCGCATTTAACGTTCGACATTCAACCGGACGGCAATATCCAGAGGCCGCGGAAAGTGTTCACCTGAAGCGGTAATACCCGTTACCCGGCGTTCGCCCGGAATGAGGAGTCGGCGCGGCCTCTTACCCTGGAGGGGTGACCACACTTGTCTTGGACGGCGGGCTGTCCACCCATCTGGAGGCGCTCGGCGCGGATCTGCGCGACGAGCTCTGGTCGGCGCGGCTGCTGCTGGAGGACCCCGGGCTGATCAGGCGCGTGCACGCCGACTACTTCGCCGCCGGGGCGGACGTGGCCACGACCGCGAGCTACCAGGCCTCGATCCCCGGTTTCCAGCGGCGCGGGCTCAGCCTGTCGCAGGCCGAGCGGCTGATCGCGCGGTCGGTCGAGCTGGCCGTGCAGGCGCGCGACGAGGCCGGGGGCGGGCTGGTGGCCGCCTCGGTCGGCCCGTACGGCGCGTATCTGGCCAACGGCGCCGAATACACCGGCGACTACGACCTCGACGAGGACGGCCTGTTCGCCTGGCACCTGCCGCGCTGGGAGATCCTCGCCGCGGCCGGGGCCGACCTGCTGGCCTGCGAGACGATCCCGTCGCTGGTGGAGGCGCGGGCGCTGGCGCGGCTGCTGGCCGCGACCCCGGAGGTCAAGGCGTGGGTGAGCTTCTCCTGCCGTGACGCCGGGCATCTCAACGACGGCACGCCCGTCGCCGAGGCGGCGGCGGTGTTCGCCGGCGATCCGCGGGTGGTGGCGGTCGGCGCCAACTGCACCGCGCCCCGCCACATGCCCGGCCTGATCGCGGGCCTGTCCGGCGGGCTGCCGGTGGTGGTCTACCCGAACTCGGGCGAGACGTGGGACGCCGAGCATCGCCGCTGGCTGGGTCTGGCCGACCCGGTGGAGTTCGGCCAGGCGGCCAAGGAGTGGCGGCAGGCGGGCGCGTCGCTGATCGGCGGCTGCTGCCGTACCACTCCCGAGCACATCACGCAGATCCGCGCCCACCTGTCCTGACCCCACCGCGCCGCGGGGTCAGGACGTGGGGTGGCGGCGCGGCGGGCGTCAGGCGGTCGCGGTGGCCGTGCGGCGGCGCGACAGCAGGCCGTCGACGGCCAGCGCGCCGCCCCCGGTGAAGCCGATGGCCAGGCTCGCGACGGCGAGGGCGAGCACGAACTCGAAGCCGCCGTCGGCCACCCCGAACCCGTTGGCGGCGTGCACGAACACGATCGCGCCGACCATGTCGACGGCCAGCAGCAGGCCGACGATCGGCAGCGCCGCGCCCGCGATGAGCGCCAGGCCGCCGACGACCTCGAGCACCGCCACGACCGGGGCGGCCACCCCGGCCAGCGGGATGCCCACGGACTCGAAGAACTTCGTCGTGCCCGCGAGGCCCATGGTGGCGAACTTCTGGTAGCCGTGCACGAGGAAGATCACGCCGACGGCCACCCTGGCCAGCAGCAGGACATAGGGACGCGCCTGGTCGATCATTCGACCCTCCTGGGGAAGTCGTTCAGATTTGAACGACCACTCTAGCGGGGATGTTCAAAACTGAACAAACACTCCGCACCCCGGCGAGACCCGCGAGAACGGCGGCCTAAACTGAGCCGGTGAAGGAGACCCGGTGGCTCGACGCGACGGAGCAGGCGGCGTGGCGCGCCTTCCTGTCCACCACGCACCTGCTCGAACGGCGCATCGAGGAGCAGCTCAAGTCGGCGGCCGGCCTGACACATCCCCAGTTCGAGATCCTGGCCAGGCTCTCCGAAGCGCCCGAGCGCCGGATGCGGATGACCGAGCTGGCCAGGGACGTGGTGGTGTCGAAGAGCGCGCTGACGTACCAGATCACCCAGTTGGAGAAGTCCGGGCTGGTGAAACGTACCACCTGCCCGGACGACGAACGCGGCGTGCTGGCCGTGCTCACCGAGGCGGGCCTGCGCCGCCTGGAACAGGTGGTGCCGGGGCACGTGGACGTGGTGCGCGCGTTCCTGATCGACCACCTCACCCGCGAGGAGCTGCAGGTGATGACGACCGCGATGCGCAGGACGGAGACCGCCCTGCGCGAGAGCTGACCGCCCAGCGCGAGAGCTGACCGCCCGGCGCGAGAGCCGACCGGCTAGCTCTTGCCTGCGGCGGCGCGCGCTGCGCGTTCCAGCTCGACCTTGGCGCTGGCGGCGTACTTGTCGACGTATTCCTGGCCGGCCAGCTCCATGAGCGCGTACATGATCTCGTCGGTCACCGCGCGCAGCACCAGCCGGTCGTCCTCCATGCCGTAGTAGCGGGAGAAGTCGAGCGGCTTGCCGAACCTGACGCCGGGACGGATGCCCAGCTTGGGCAGCGGCCGCCCGGGCGGCATCATCTCGTAGGTGTTGACCATGGCCCACGGGATGACCGGCGCGCGCGACATCAGCGCGAGCCTGGCGACGCCGGTCTTGCCCTTGTAGAGGCGGCCGTCGGGCGAGCGGGTGCCCTCGGGGTAGATGCCGAGGATCTGCCCCTGGCGCAGGATGCGCAGCCCGGTGCGCAGCGCCGCCTCGCTGGCCTTGCCGCCGGAGCGGTCGATCGGCACGGTGCCGACGCCGCTGAAGAACAGCCGGGTGAAGAAGCCCTTGATGCCGCGGCCGGTGAAGTAGTCGGCCTTGCCCAGCGAGATGACCTTGCGGCGGATCTGCAGCGGGCCGAAGAAGTGGTCGGCGAAGGACAGGTGGTTGCCCGCCAGAATGGCCGGCCCCTCCTTGGGCACGTTCTCCGCGCCCTCCGTCCAGGGACGGAAGACCAGATGCAGGAACGGCGCCAAGATGGCCTTGACCACCCAGTAGAACACTCGGCCACCCCTTCTCGGCATGTTGCACGCAAAGCCCTGCTCATCGGCGGGCAGAGTCATCTTCCCATCTCGGACGCGATGCTCCTACACCAGCTCTCGCACAATCACCCCGGAACGTGCGACGATCGGGCAGTTCCGGGATGAAATCCCTTGGAGGAGCTGTTATGCCGCTCATGCCAGGTGCGGAGCCCTACCACCACCAAGCGGGACCGATCGGGGTCCTGTTGTGCCATGGCTTCACCGGCACGCCGCAGTCGCTGCGCCCGTGGGGCGAACATCTGGCCGGGCACGGGGTGAGCGTCTCGCTGCCCCGCCAGCCCGGGCACGGCACCCGGTGGCAGGAGATGAACCGCACCCGCTGGGAAGACTGGTACGCCGAGGTGGAGAAGGCGTTCGAGGACCTGCGGGGCCGCTGCGCGGAGGTGTTCGTGGCGGGGCTGTCGCTCGGCGGCTGCCTGGCCCTGCGGCTCGCCGAGGTGCACGGGACGGCGATCAGGGGGGTGATGCTGGTCAACCCGTCGATCGCGAACGACGTGCCGCTGCTGAAGCTGGCGCCGCTGCTGAAGTGGTTCGTGCCGTCGGTGCCCGGTGTCGCCAACGACGTCAAGAAGCCCGGCGTGACCGAGCTGGCCTACGCCAGGACCCCGGTGAAGGCGGCCGCGTCGCTGCCGTCGCTGTGGTCGCTGGTGCAGTCCGACCTGGCGAAGGTGGTGCAGCCGCTGCTGGTCTTCCACAGCACGGACGACCACGTGGTGAAACCGACAAGTGTGGCGATCATTCGCCAGAGGGTGCCTCAGGCCACGATCGAGGAGCTTTCCGATAGCTACCATGTTGCGACGCTGGACAACGATGCCGACAGGATCTTTGCCGGGAGCCTCGACTTCATCCGGACACATGCCTCGGTACCCTTGCAGAGGGACTGATCGCACCCAGGGGGAAGTCGCGATCGCTGCGGAGAGGCCCATCTAGGTGACGCCCCAGAGTGACGAGGACGAGGTCTGGCGGCAGATCGTCGCGTCCTTCAACGACACAGCCGAGCGCGACTCGGCCGACCAGCCCTGGCCGGACAGCGAGAACGTCCCGGCCGAGGCCGAGCCCACCCGGCGGGTGGTCAAACCCTCGGAGGAGGACGAGCAGGACCTCCGGGACGACCGGGACGACCAGGCGGACGACGACGAGGAGGAGGGGCACTTCGAGCCCCCGCCCCCGCCGCCGTTGCCCAAGCTCGACCTGCCGACCAAGCTGGCGTGGCTCGCGCTGTTCGGGGGGCCGGCCTACCTGCTGGTGGCGGCGATGGCGAGCTGGCAGATGGAGGGGTGGGCGCTGTTCACCGCGGTGGCGGCGTTCATCGGGGGTTTCGTGGCGCTGGTGGTGCGCATGGGCGACGGGCCGCCCAACGACTCGGGCTGGGACGACGGCGCGGTCCTGTGAGCCGCTGAGCGGTTCAGGAGTCCTCCGTGGTGGCCGCGACCTTGGGCACGAACGACTCGACCACGTCGGTGTAGCGGTCGGCCGTGTCGACGGCGTGTCCGACGGCCCACACCGAGCCCTTGCCCGACAGGTAAGCCGCCGCCTGCAGCCGCACGCTGCTCCTGCCCTGCTTGCCACCGCCGCGGATGATCTCGCAGGAGCCCTTCTCGCAGCGCAGCAGGAAGGGTTCGGTGGCCCGCTCCGGGTCGTGCCCGGAGATCCAGTAGCGGCCCTTGCCGTCGCCGGTGATGCCGTACAGGCGGGCGGTGGTGTCGGGCAGCTTCAGCCGCCGCCAGCTCTTGCCGTTCCAGGTCAGCACCAGCGGGTCGACCTCGCCCGGACCGTGGTAGACGCCGCCCACCGCGACGGCCCGCTTGGCGCTGTCGACCTGCACGTCGCGCAGGAAGCCGCCGCGCACGGCGGGCACCTTCATCGGCGTCCACTTCTGGTTCGCGTAGTGCAGGACGAGCGGCGCCGCGCCGGTGTCGCCGACCGCGAACCCGTCGGAGACCGCGTAGAGCGCGCCCTCGGCCGCCGTCTCCTCGACGCTCCACTTGCCGCCCTGGCCGGTCAGGATGAGGCCGTGCTCGTCCCTGCTGCCGACCGCGACGACCTTGCCCTGCTTGGCGTCGATGCCGCCGAACCAGTCTCCGGCCCGCAGCCCGGTGGGCCTGACCCGGTCGAAGCCGGTCACGTCGCCCTGGGCGAGGTAGGGCAGGCCGTCTTGGCCGTCGCCGACCGCCCACACCTCGGAGCTGGAGCTCGCCGCCAGGCCGCGCAGGTTGCCCGCGGCCGTGGCGTCGCGGACGGCGATCTCGGCCCAGGCGCTGCCGTTCCAGTGGCGGATGGTGCCCCGGTTCTTCCAGACGTCCCAGATCTCCTGCTGGCCGACGGCCCAGACGTCCGCCGAGGACAGGGCGAGCACGTCGGACAGCGAGCCGTCCGCTTCGAGGCGCACGCTCGTCGACTGCTGCCACGCCTCGATTCCGACGGGGCGAGGATCGGCATGCGCGGCGGGCGTGGCCTGCGGCAAGGCCACGGACGTCGCCAAGATCAAGGAGAGCGCACGCCGCTGAGAGCGACGGGTCATGGTGCAAATGCTACGGGCTCGGCGCTCCCGATCGCCCGTTAGGGGCCAACTCGCAATCTCGCGAGCACCGGCAGATGGTCGCTCGCCCCGGCCAGATCGGCGATCTCGGCGCCCGGCACGCCGCACTCTTCCACGGTGATCCCGCGCGTGGCGAACACGGAGTCCACCCGGGCCCGCGGGCCGGCGGCGGGGAAGGTGGGGCCCGCTCCCGCTGGCGCGGCGGCGTAGCAGTCGGTCAGGCGGCCGGCGAGGTAGCGCCAGACCGGCTGGTGCGCCTGCTCGTTGACGTCCGCGCCGATCACCGCCGCCGCGCCGAACCTGGCCGCGGCCCGCTCCAGGTGCGCCAGGGCCTCGACGGTGTGCCGCATCCTGGCCGCCTGGTGCAGGTCGAGGTGGAGCGAGCCGGCCGCCAGGCGGACGCCGTCGATCTCCACGACCGCGACGGCCAGCGCTCGCACCTCCAGGCCGGTGAACACCTTGAGCACGTGGCTCTCGGCGTGCAGGACCCGCGCGCGCGGCCCGGTGAGCACCGCCACGCCGCCCAGCCGGCCCGGCGTGGCCACGTTCAGCCCGGCGGCGCGGGCCAGCTCCCGCCGCCTGGAGCGCCAGCGCAGGAACCTGGGCGCCTCCTGCACGCACAGCACGTCGGGGCGCATCCCTCTGATGACGCGCAGCAGCGCGGGCACGCTCTCGCGCAGGCCGCGCACGTTGTAGGTGGCGACGCGCGCCGTCACGCCCACGGGGAACCGGGGGTCAGCGCTGCCTGGCCAGGTCCGCGGCGCCGACGACGCCCGCCGACGCGCCCAGCTCGGCCAGCCTGATCTCGGCCAGCGGCCGGTGCCCGTGGCCGGTGAGCTGCCGTTCGAAGACCGCGCGGGCCTCGTCGAGGAACAGGTCGGCGGCCCGCGACACGCCGCCGCCGACGATGAAGCATCCCGGGTCGAGGACCGCCGCCAGGTCCGCCATGCCCTGGCCGAGCCATTCGGCCAGGGTGCGGAAGGCGGCGAGGGAGGCCGGGTCGCCCAGCCTGGCGGCCTCGGTGACCTCCTCGCCCTCGATCTTGCCGCCGGCCAGGCCGAGCAGGATCTCGGCCCGTTCCGGCTGCGTGGCGGCGATCTCCCTGGCCGTCTTGACCAGGGCCTGGCCGCTGGCGTACTGCTCCCAGCAGCCGATGTTGCCGCAGCCGCACACCCGGCCGTCGGGCACGACCTGCATGTGGCCGAGCTCGGCCCCCATGCCCCAGCGGCCGCGGTAGAGCACGCCGTCCATCACCAGGCCACCGCCGATGCCGGTGCCCAGCGTGACGCAGACGACGTGGGACTGGCCGCGGCCCGCGCCGAACCTGGTCTCTCCCCAGGCCATCGCGTTGGCGTCGTTCTCGATCACCACGGGCAGCCCGACCAGGTCGCTGATCTTCTTCTGCAGCGGTTCCTCGCGCCAGGCGAGGTTCGGGGCGAAGCGCACCATCGAGCGGGTCTCGTCGACGAAACCGGCCGCGCCGACGCCGACGGCCTCGATCGGCCGCCCGGCCGACAGCTCGCGCACGACGTCGGCCACCGTCTCGGCGACCACGTCGGGCCGGTCGGCGGCGGTGGGCCTGAGCGTGTGTTCGACGATCTGGCCGTCGTCGTCGACCACCCCCGCGGCGACCTTGGTTCCGCCGATGTCGACACCGATCGTGAGCATGCCCCGGTTCTCCCTATCCCAGATCTATGTGTTCCACGTTGTCGCGGCCCCGGTGGTCGCGGTCGTCGCGGTCATGGTCGCCGTCATTGTCGCGGTCGCGGTCGTGCGGCCGGCGGGGGGACGGCTTGCTCAGCGCGTCGAGCGCGCCGCGGAAGGCGGCGAACAGCTCGCCGCCGGCCGCCATGAGGTGCCCGGTCACGTCGGAGCCCGATTCGCGCTGCGCGGCGATGGCCCGGCAGACCGGGCAGGCGCGGCAGATGTACTCGCCGTCGTGCGGCTCGGACACGGCCTCGCCCCACACGTCCTGCTCCTTGCGGCCGCCGCCACCGGTGAACGAGTTGAGCACCGTCTTGCCCACCTGGCGGGTGGCCCGGCCCTGGATCGCGTCGAAGAGCTTGCGCGCCTCGTCGGCGACGGTCCCGATGGGATCTCTCTGGTCGTTCTCGCTCATGTGGCCCTCCCGGCTTCGTAGGTCGCTCATCCTGCTCAACTCATCCGGGCTCGGATTCGCTCCCCGACGCGGCCCACCGTACCCGCAGCAGGCCGTCGCGGAGCACGGCCGAGCTGATCTTCCTGCGGGCCAGCGCCGTGGGCAGGGCCAGGATCCTGCGGTACGGCCCGGCGGTGACGATCAGTTCGTCGCCCTTGCGCGCGAGGTCGACGTCGTCGCGGTCGGCCCCGGGCAGGGCCAGGGTCAGCTCGTCTGCGCCCAGCTTGAGCGGCGGCTCGACGGCGGGCGCGGCGAACGGGTCGGCCGCGCCGTACATGGCCGCGCCCACCTCGGCCAGCGCCTGCCCGCCGACCGGCTCGGCCGGCAGGTAGGGGACGACGTGGATGGGCAGCGGCGCGAACGACGACTCGGCCTCGGCCAGCAGCCTGGACTGGGCGCTCACCCACTGGGCGCGCCACTCGTCGGCGCCCTCGGCGGGGAAGACCCGGTTCGCGATGGCCGCGTCGACGCGGTAGCCGTACAGGCTGAGTGAGGTGAGGGTGCGCCTGGCCTCGGCGAGCACCACGGCCTCGGGCGTGAACACCAGCCGGACGGAGGCGTTGTCGCCGGTGAGCAGGTCGCGCACGTCCATGAGCGCGCGGTGGAAACGCTCGGCCGCGTCCATGACGCCTTCGCCGGGCGCGGAGACGTGGGCGAGGCCGCGCACGAACGGCGAGACGACCTTCATCACCCGGCGGCCGACCGGCAGCAGCCTGGTGACGTGCCAGTCGAGCGCCTCGGGCAGGGCCAGCAGGCGCAGCGTCTCGGCGGTGGGCGCGCAGTCGACGACGATGACGTCCCAGCGGCCGTCGCGGGCGTGCTCGCGCAGTTCGAGCAGCGCGATGACCTCCTCCGCGCCGGGCAGCACGGTGATCTCCTCGGAGGTGATCTCGTCGAGGCCCAGCTCGACCAGCAGGCCGCGGGCGTAGTCCTGCAGCTCGCCCCAGTGGCGTTCGAGCGACTTCTGCGTGTCGACCTGGTGCAGGTGCAGCCCGGGCGCCACCTCGCCGGGCTCGACGCCGAGCGCGTCGGCCAGCGAGTGCGCCGTGTCGGTGGACACGATCAGGGTCTTCAGCCCGCGCCCGGCGGCGAGCGTGGCGGTGGCGGCGGCGGCCGTGGTCTTGCCGACGCCGCCCTTGCCGGTGAAGAGCAGGACTCGCGGGCTCAACGTCAGCGGCCTTCGACGCGCTTCTTGAGCCCGTTGAGCGCGGTGTCCACGATCACTTTCTCGGCCTTGCGCTTGATCATGCCGATCATGGGCACCTGGAGGTCGACGGTGAGCTCGTACGTCACGTCGGTGCCACTGCCCGCAGGGGTCAGCCGGTAACTGCCGTCGAGCTCGGCGACCATCTTGCCCGGCTCGGCGACGCGCCAGCTCACCAGCTCGTCGTCGTGCCAGGTGTAGGCGAGGGTGTAGGTGTCGCTGATCATGCCGGCGTCGAGGACGAACCGCACCCGCTCCGGCCTGCCGTCGGCGCCGGTGCTGAGCACCTCGGCGCTCTTGACCTGTCCGGCCCATTCGGGGTAGGCGGGAAAGTTCGCGATGACGGCCATGATCGCGGCGCGGTCGGCGCCGATCGAGATGCTCTTCGTGGTGCGATCAGCCATGCGACCACCGTAGTGCAGAATGCGCCGGTTGCGGCGGACGCCCGCGCCTACGACCGGCGTCTCACCATTCCAGCACGTACGGCACGCCCCGCCCCCTGAAGTGGCCCACGTTCACGCATTCGGTGCGGCCGATCCTGGTGCGCCGGTGCAGCGGCTGGTGCACGTGGCCGAACAGGGCGTAACGCGGCTGGGTCTTCTTGATCGCGGCCAGCGTGGCCTCGCTGCCGCGCTCGAAGCGCCTGGCCTCGACGTCGTAGAGCAGTTCGGGCACGGCCGGGGGGATGTGGCAGCACAGCACGTCCACCTCGCCGACCGCCTCGACCTTGGCCGCGTACTCCTCGTCGCCGATCTCGTACGGGGTGCGGTAGGGCGTCCTGAGCCCGCCGCCGACGAAGCCGAACCGCAGCCCGCCGATCTCCACGCTCTGCCCGTCGAGCACCTGGTGGCCGGGCCGCAGGTAGTCGGACCACAGCCGGGGGATGTCGACGTTGCCGTAGGTGAGGTAGGCGGGGGTGGGCATGGCCGCGAACAGCTTCTCGTACTGGGCGCGGACGTTGGCCTCGATGTGGTCGCGCGGATCGCCGTCGAGCGTGGCCCACAGCCGCGCCGACATGGCCCTGGCCTCGTCGAACCGCTTGGCCGTGCGCAGCGCGATGAACTCGGCCGCCCGCTCGGCGCCGAACAGGTCGGGGAAGATGCCCTGGGCGTGGTCGTGGTAGTCGATGAACAGGACCAGGTCGCCCAGGCAGATGAGCGCGTCCGCCCCGTCACCGGCTCTGGCCAGCGCGTCCGCCCGGCCGTGTACGTCGCTCACCACGTGGACCTTCATGGGAAAATCCTATGAGCGGGTGCTGCTAGCTTGATGAAAGCGCTTCATAACGCCTCAATGACGGAGCTACCGGTCCGTAACTTAACGCGGTAACGTCCAGGCGGTCTCTGAAGAGGAGTTGACTTCGTGCGCGAGTACACCGTCCCCGTCCTGGTCGATGTGCCTGCCTCGGCGAGCCTGCCCGACACCGTGTTCGAGCGGGCCGCGCGGGAGCCGGGCGCCGTGGTGATGCGGCGCAAGATCGGCGACGGCTGGCCGGCGGTCACCGCGGGCGAGTTCAGGGACCAGGTGGTCGAGCTGGCCAAGGGCCTGATCGCGGCGGGCGTCGAGCACGGCGACCGGGTCGCGCTCATGTCGCGCACCCGCTACGAGTGGACCCTCGTCGACTACGCGCTCTGGACGATCGGCGCGGTCGTGGTCCCGATCTACGAGACCTCGTCGGTGGAGCAGGTCCGCTGGATCGTCTCCGACAGCGCGGCCAAGGCCGTGTTCGTCGAGCTCGACGGGCACGAGGAGACCGTGCGCGAGGCCGTGCCCGACCTGAAGACGATCTGGCGGGTCGACGGCGCGCTCGACGCCGCGGACGTCTCCGAGGCCGAGGTCGAGGAGCGCAGGAGCCGGGTCACCGCCGCCGACCTGGCCACGATCGTCTACACCTCCGGCACCACGGGCCGCCCGAAGGGCTGCCGCATCACCCACGACAACCTGCTGTTCACCGCGAGGAACGTGCTGGCCGGGCCGCTGGAGGCGCTGTTCGCCAGGCCGGAGCCCGCCGCGCTGCTGTTCCTGCCGCTGGCGCACATCTTCGCCCGCATGATCGAAGTGGTGCTCATCGAGGCCGGCGCGATCATGGCGCACACGCCGAACATGAAGAACGTCGCCCCCGACCTGCAGGACTTCAAGCCGACGTTTCTGCTGGGCGTGCCGCGCGTGTTCGAGAAGGTCTACAACGGCGCCGAGCAGAAGGCCATCGCGGGCGGCAAGGGCAAGATCTTCACCCGCGCCGTCGACGTGGCGGTGGCCTGGAGCAAGGCGGAGAGCTCCGGCGGCGCGCCGCTCGGGCTGCGGCTGCGCCGCGCCCTGTTCGACAAGCTGGTCTACGGCAAGCTGCGCGCCGCCACCGGCGGCCGACTGTCCGCGGCCGTGTCGGGCGGCTCCGCGCTGGGCGACCGGCTCGGCCACTTCTTCCGCGGCGTCGGCATCGAGGTCTTCGAGGGCTACGGCCTGACCGAGACCTCGGCGCCCTGTTCGGTGAACATGCCGGGCGCCAACAAGATCGGCACGGTCGGCAAGCCGCTGCCCGGCGTCACCATCCGCATCGGCGACGACGGCGAGATCCTGGCCAAGGGCCGCAACGTCTTCGCCGGCTACTGGCAGAACGAGGCGGCCACCGCCGAGGCCATCGACGCCGACGGCTGGTACCACACCGGCGACGTGGGCGAGCTCGACGCCGACGGCTACCTGCGCATCACCGGCCGCAAGAAGGAGATCCTGGTCACGGCCGCGGGCAAGAACGTCGCGCCGGGCCCGCTGGAGGACGCGGTGCGCTCGCACCCGCTGGTCTCCCAGGCGATGATCGTCGGCGACGGCCGGCCGTTCGTGGCGGCGCTGGTCACGCTCGACCCCGAGGCCATGGAGCAGTGGACGGCCACCAACGGCGCGTCCGCCGACCCGCGTACCGACCCGCGGGTGCTGGCCGAGGTGCAGAACGCAGTCGACCGGGCCAACGCGCTGGTGTCCAAGGCCGAGCAGATCAAGAAGTTCACGATCCTGGCGGCCGATCTCACCGAGGAGAGCGGGCACGTCACGCCGTCGCTGAAGATCAAGCGCAACATCGTGATGAAGGACTTCGCTCAGGACGTCGAGGCGCTCTACACCTCCTGAGCGCCCGGATCAGGCCGCCAGATGGGCGGCATTCCTGGCGGTGGTGGCTTGTTCGGTGACGTCGAGGAGGGCGGCGAGGCTGTCGCGGGTGGCCTGGAGCTCGGCGAGTTGCTCCTCCAGGCCGGTCAGCCGGCCCCGCAGGTGGCCGAGCACGCAGGGGTCCAGCGCGTCGCCCGAACCGGAGACGCAGGGCAGCACGTCCTTGATGACGCGGGTCGGCAGTCCGGCCGCCAGCAGCGTGCGGATACGCCTGACCACGACCGGCGCGTCCTGGTCGTACGTGCGGTGCCCGCCGTCGCCCCGCCGCGTGGTCAGCAGCCCCTGCTCCTCGTAGTAGCGCAGCAGCCGATGGCTCACGCCCGTCTCCTTGGACAGCGCGCCGATCTTCACGTGATGCTCCTCACAGCCACTTGAATCTCACATCGATGTGAGCTTCTAGCGTTTCCGACATGAGAGAAATTCCTCGCGAAACAGTACAGACCTTCACCATTGGCGGCGATCTTGAGGTCCGCAGGATCGGGTACGGCGCGATGCGCCTGGCCGACGGGCACGAGCCGGGACCCACCGGCATGGCGGCCCACATCTGGCGCGGCCCGGCCGACAGGGAAGGGGCGATCAGGCTGCTGCGCCGGGCCGTCGAGCTGGGCGTGAACCTGTTCGACACGGCCGACTCCTACGCGCTGGGCGCCGGTGAGGAGGTGATCGCGGAGGCGCTGCACCCGTACGCGGGCGGCGTGAGCGTGGCCACCAAGATCGGCGTGCTGCGTCCTTCGCCCACCGAGTGGGTGCCGCTGGGCCACCCCGCCTACCTGCGCCAGCAGGCGGAGTTGTCGCTGCGCCGGCTGCGGGTGGAACGCATCGACCTGCTGCAGTTGCACCGGATCGACCCGGACTACCCGCTGGCCGACCAGATCGGCGCGCTCAAGCGGCTCAGGGACGAGGGCAAGGTACGCCACATCGGCCTGTCCGAGGTGAGCGTCGACCAGTTGCGCCAGGCGGCCGAGATCACCCCGATCGCGACCGTGCAGAACATGTACAACCTGGCCACCCGGCAGCACGAGGACGTGGTGGACCACGCCGCCGCGCACGGCATCGCGTTCCTGCCGTTCTTCCCCGTCGCGGCGGGCGCGCACGCCGGTCCGGGAAGCCCGCTGGCCGAGGTGGCGGCCGAGATCGGCGTCACGCCCGCGCAGGCGTCGCTGGCCTGGCTGCTGCGCCGGTCACCCACGGTGATCCCCATCCCGGGCACCACCTCGCCCGAGCACCTGGCGGAGAACGTGGCCGCGCTGTCGGTCGAGCTCTCCGACGCGCAGTACGACCGGCTGTCCGCCGTCGTCGCACCGGAGTGACATGAAGTGCCGGAAATTGCGGTAGACATCTGTTTGGTTACGCTAAGTGACCAAGCGCGCCTTTGACGCACCACCGCGCCCACCGGCGCACCCGTGCGCGGACGACGCCGGGCATGGACGAAACCCATGCCCGGACGGCGTCAGGGCGCGAGATCCGCGACGAAAGGGACTCACATGCGCCATCTCACTCGCGCCGCCGCCGCGCTCGCCCTGAGCACGGCCGGGGCCGCGCTCACCGTCGTCCCGTCCGCCCAGGCGGACCTGCAGAGAAACGGCTGCCGGTACTTCTTCACCAGCCTGTTCCCCTCCCCCGCCGGTGACAGCACCGGCATGGCCACGTACGCCGAGGGCGACCACGACCCCGAGGGGCGGGTGTGCGAGGACGGCTGGTGGGTGACGCCGTACGCCGACGCCCCCGACGCCGCGCTCGGCTAGCCGCACCAGACGAACGCCCACGCGCCGCGGCCGGACGGCGCCGCCCGGATCAGGCCGCCGCCCGCGATCAGCGCGGCCGGCCCGGACAGGCGGACCGCCTTGGCCGCCGCGACGCCGCGTGACCAGCGCGGGGATCACCGCGAGGAGCACGACGACGGCCGCACCAGGGAGCCGACCCGCACGGACCGCCCGTGGCGGCCGGCCCGACGGCGGGCAGCGCCACGACCGCGGACACCGGCTCAGCGGGCCGGTGGCGATGCCGCAGGCCGCGGCGCGTGCGCTAGGGGGAGGCGAGGAGGGTGTGGAAGCGGGCGGCGACCTGGTCCCAGGCCCACTCGCGGCCGATCCAGTCGCGGCCGCGCGCGCCCATCTTGCGTGCCCGCTCGGGGTCGGTGAGCAGCTCGATCAGCGCCTGCGCCACCTCGCCGGGGTCGCGCCCGTCGACCAGCAGGCCCGTCTCGCCGTGCCGCACCGCGTCGGGCGCGCCGCCGGACGCGCCCGCCACCACCGGCAGCCCGGTCGCGGACGCCTCCAGGAACACGATCCCCAGCCCCTCGACGTCCACCCCCTTCAGCCGGGTACGGCACGGCATGGCGAAGACGTCCGCGGCGGCGTAGTAGCCGGGCAGGTCGGCGGCGGGCACGGTGCCGGTGAACCTGATCGACTCGTGCCCGGCCGCCAGCCGCTCCAGGCTCCTGCGATACGGCCCGCCGCCGACCAGCAGCAACACGGCGTCCGGCACCGCGCGCAGGACCGCGGGCCAGGCCTTGATGAGCAGGTCCTGGCCCTTGCGCGGCACCAGACGTGACACGCAGGCCACCACAGGGCGCTCGCCCAGGCCCAGTTCGGCCCTGGCGGCGCCGGGGTGGAACTGGGCGGTGTCGACGCCGGGCGCCAGGCGTACCAGCTTGGCCGCCGGGATGGCCGACGCCAGCCTGGCGCGCGTGTACTCGCCCAGGTAGGTGACGACGTCCGCGTGCTCGCCGATCCTGCGCAGCGTCGCGCGGAAGCCGGGCGCGCCGGCCCACGAGGCTTCGTGGCCGTGGGTGAGCATGACCACCCGCCGCGCGCCGGCCGCCCGCAGCCGGGGCGCGAGCAGGCCGAGCGGCGCCGCCGCGCCGAACACGACGGCCTGCGCGCCGTGCTCGGCCACCAGCGCGGCCGCCGTCCTGGCGACGGCGGGGACGGGCAGCATGAGCCGCGTCGGATGCCGCACGACCCGGTACGGCTGCCGCCGGTCGAACTCCTCGCACCCCGGCCACCAGGACGCGTAGACCGCGACGCCGGGCGTGCGGAGCGCGAGCCCGTGCACGAACGACTGGATGCCGCCCGGCCTGGGCGGGAAGTCGTTCGTCACGATGAGCGCGCGCGGGAGCGCCCGGGGTGCGGCGTCGGTCACGGTTCGGGGACGCCGTTCAGCTTCGCCCACGCACGGGCCATGGCGATGCGCTCAGGACTGGAGGGATGCGACACATAGAGCACATATTCCACAGCATCTGGCGACAAGTCGGAAATATTGGTCGTTGCCAGGCGTTTCTGCATCGCCACGAACATGGCCGGGTCCCGGGTGAGATCCAGGGCGTGCGCGTCGGCGCGGGCCTCGACGTGCCGGCTGATGACGTTCTCGCCCGGCCCTGACACCAGGCCCGCCAGGCCCAGCAGCCCGATGATCAGGCCCACCGCCCGGGGGTCGCCGATCGAGGTGATGCCCGCGCGCCTGCGCAGCGCGCCGAACAGCAGGAACAGCAGGATCGCGCCGAAGGCCGCGCCGAGCCCGCCGATCAGCGTGCCGTTGAGGACGTCGCGGTACTTGGCGTGGCCCAGCTCGTGCGCCACGACCAGCTCGATCTCGCGCTGCGGGGCCTTGAGCAGTGTATCGTACACGACGATCCGGCGCGTGGCGCCGAAGCCCGACACGTACGCGTTGAGCGCGGTGGTCCGGCGCGAGGCGTCGGCCACCAGCACGTCGTCGACCGGGACGCCGTCGCGCTGGGCCATGGCGAGCAGGTTGGCGCGCAGCGCGCCGGCGCGCATCGAGGTGAAGTCGTTGAACACCGGCTCGAACACCACCGGGTACACGAACGACGCGCCCACGGTCAGCGCGAACGCGCCCGCCGCGGCCGGGATCCACCACCGCCTGACCTTGCGGGCCAGCGCCACGATCGCCAGCACCATCACCGACATCAGCACGACGTTGATGCCGGCGCTCTTCAGCCTGTCGCCCGCCCAGGAGGCCCAGTTCTGCGTGGACAGGCCGTAGTCGCGCAGCAGCGTCTCGAACCAGACGCCGAGCGGCCACCTGATCACCTCGGCGATGGCGGTCAGCACCAGCACGCCGAGCACGGTCCGCGCCCACCACGGGCCCCTGAGCCACCCCACGGCCCTGGCGCCGAACGGCGTGGCCACCAGCAGGGCCGCGAACAGCACGGTCAGCCCCAGCGAGAGGTAGCCGGGCAGGCTGGTGGCCGCGTCGAACGCCTGCGACCTGGCGATCTGGGCGGCGCTGAAGTCGCGGGACGGGTCGGGTGCGACGTCGGGGGCGCCCTCGGCGAGCGCGCGCCACGGCGTGGTGAAGGCCGCCACGGCCAGGATCACCGCGCCGAGCAGCCCGAGCGCGACGGCCGCCTGCCGCCGCAAGCGCGCGTCACCGGCCCCGTCCCGCGGCACCCCGCCCTGCGGCGGCCCGTCCTGCCGCGTCCCGTCCTGCCGCGCCCCGCCATGCGTAGGAGCCGCGCCACGCCCAGGACCCGCGTCACGCTCGGAACCCGCGTCACCCTTACGAGCCGCGCCACGCCCGCGTGCGGCGCCGACGCCGCGCCGGCGGTCACCCGGGCGCCGCTCCCCCGGCCAGTCGCCCGGCCGGTCGCGGTCCTCGCCGGGTCGCGGGCCCGCCGCGTGGTCGCCCGATCCTGGAGTCACACCTTCACCATGCCCGCCCGCGAGCCCGAACCCCACCGGTTCATGCCCCACCGGTTCGCGCCCTACCGGCTCGTGCCCCGCCGGTTCGTGCCCCGCCGGTGCCGCGCCGACGACGGCCGCGGTCGTGCCGCCCGGTTCCTCCTGATCCTGTGGCGGGTCGTTCGTCTCGTGCCGTTCGCTCATCAGCCTCCCCTTTACCTGAGCTGCTCCCGCACGTACGCGCGCCACCGTGCCGTCAGCGTCGCGGCCGTGAGCCCCAGCGCGGCGAGCGCTCGATCGACCCCGGCCGTCCGCGCGTCACGGTAGAGCCTCACCAGGCTCTCCTCACCGAAGCGGTCAGCCAGGAAGCGACACGCCAGCCACGCCTCCTGGTACGCCCTCGCGAGGCGGTCGCCGTCCCGCTGACCTGGGGCGAAAGCCTCAGGCCCGGGCAACTCACGCGGCACCCGCCCGGCCCGGACCTCGGCGGCGAGTTCGGCGGCGGCCGTCCGCACCGGCAGCCCGGCGTCGCGGTAGCCGACGTAGTCGGCGAACCCCTCGTACAGCCAGACGGGCAGGCCGTCCGTGCCGGCCGCGACGTGGGTGAGCTCGTGCGTCAGTACGACGTCACGGCCGACGGGGGTGAGCCTGGCGAAGAACTCGGGCACCACCACGACGCGTCCGGCGTCGGCCAGGGCGGCCAGCCCGTCCAGCCGTCCGACACCGGCCAGCCCGGCGGCCTCGCTCGCGGACGCGGGGACGACCACCACCGCCCGCACCGGCCGGCCGAGCACGCCCGCCACCCGCCGCCCGGCCGCGTCGGCCCGCCGGGCCAGGTCGCGCAGCAGCCCGGGGTCGGCGTGGTGACCGGCCACGATCGAGCGGTCACCACGGACGACGGTCACGCCGTCCCGCCACAGCCCGCGCACCTCGGGCGGCAGCGACGTGCCTGGGAGCGGCGCGCCCGCGGTGGCGAGCGCGAACAGCAGCAGGGAGGCCACCACGGCACGACGGCTCACCTGCACGGACACGATGCCCGATCGTAGTGGCGCACGGGCGGTGCGATGGCGGCCAGGCAGTGGGG
>NZ_JABCPZ010000173.1 GCF_013283785.1 Nonomuraea antri | reverse complement strand
GTCGGGTGGGGTGAGTAGGTGGTGGTGTGGCAGTGGGTTAGCCGATGGCGAGGGGTTCGTCGTCCGGGTCGTCGGCGAAGCCTGGGACCCAGCGGATCACCTCGTCGCGGAACCGGGCGGTCGCGCCGAGCTGGCACAGCACGCCGACGCCCGCCGCGTGCACCCGGTGGATGAGGACGTACGAGACCGGGAGGTTCAGCTGGCGGACGACGTTGCTGGGGCGGAGGTCCGTGGCGGTGGCGGCCTGGGCCTGGAGCCATTCGCGGCTGAAGGTGAACTCCTCGACGGCGGTCGGTTCCACGTACGGGGCCAGGAAGGCGCGGAGCGCATCGGGGTTGATCTCGATGCCTTCGCGGATGAAGCCCTCGCGCCGCAGACCGTCGATCACGGTGTTCATGTCGCCCTGGTTGAAGATGCGGGTGAGCCGGCCGAAGGCGACCGGGTAACCGTCGGGGAGACGGTTGACCGCGCCGAAGTCGAGGATGCCGAGCTTGCCGTTGGCCAGCATGCGGAAGTTGCCCGGGTGCGGATCGGCGTGCAGCATGCCGACGCGGGCCGGCGAGGAGAACAGGAAACGGACGAACAGCAGACCGGCGTGGTCGCGTTCCTCCTTGGTGCCCTCGGCGATGATGCGGGACAGTGGAGTGCCGTCCATCCACTCGCTGACCAGGATCATCTCGTTGGCGGCGATGACGTCCGGGACGTGGAACTCGGGGTCGTCGGCGAACTCGAGCGCGAACGCGTGCTGGGCCTCGGCCTCGCGCAGGTAGTCGAGCTCCTCGGCGATGCGCTCGCGCAGCTCGGCCAGCACCGCCTTCATGTCGAGGCCGGGCAGCAGCGCGCCGAACAGCTTGCCCAGGCGGGCGAGCTGCGCGAAGTCGCCGAGCAGCGCCTTGCCGGCGCCCGGATACTGGATCTTGACGGCCACCTCGCGGCCGTCGTGCCACACGGCCTTGTGCACCTGGCCGATCGAGGCGGCGGCGGTCGGCTGGTCGTCGAAGGAGATGAAGTTCTCCCGCCAGTCGTCGCCGAGCTGCTCGGTCAGCACCTTGTGGACGGTGGCGACGGGCAGCGGGGGCGCGGCGTCCTGCAGTTTGGTCAGCGTGGCGCGGTAGGGGCCGACGATCTCCTGCGGCAGCGCGGCCTCGAAGATGGACAGGGCCTGCCCCAGCTTCATGGCGCCGCCCTTGAGCTCGCCGAGCACCTTGAAGATCTGCTCGGCGGTACGCTGCTGAACCTCCTGAGCCACCTTTTCTGCGGACTTGCCGCCCAATCGCTTGCCCAGACCGAGGGCCGCGCGACCGGCGAACCCCAGCGGAAGGGTGGCCAGTTTGGCGGAGCGCGTTACGGCGCGGCGCGGAAGATCGTTCACACTGATGCGCGGAATCTCGGCGGAGATGCCGCTTCCCCCCTTCGTGGTCGTCCCCTGAGCACGTCAGTCACAGGTGGGTGACATGACCATTGTTAGCGAATACGGATTGTTTCGCATACAACGACATTGTGGGTGCATGCTCCAAGAACGTCTTTTCCACCCCCAATCAGGCATTACATCCACTGTGCCGTTGGTCACAATCGAAGGACGGCCGTCTATCTGAGCAAGCGCATGGCCGGTTACGGCGGCCGCGACCAGCGTCGCGAGCGTGGAATCGCAGGCGATCTCGCCAGGCGGGTAGCCGCCCAGACGGGCGGTGACGATGGGCCAGCCCGGGTCGTGATCTCGCCGAGTGAGGTCGAGACAGTGCAGGCAGGCCGTCTCGCCGGGGAGCACCAGCGGGCCTACCGATCCGTGTCCTTCGAAGGCTGCGGCGAGGAGATGGGGGATCTTCAAGGCGGTCAGCTCGTTGACGAGGATGCCGTCGAGCGGCCCCACAGGGGTGAGGATCACCAGGTCGGGGCGATGGGTGCCGTCGCCGAGATAGGGGGCGCCGCTCACGGCATTCACTGAAGGGGTGCAGGGCTCGGCACCGGGACTCACCGACGGTGATGCCGCCGCCTGTTGCCCATGCGACGGTTGCCCATGTGACGGTTGCCCATGTGACGGTGACGGCGATGCCGCCTGTTGCCCTTGCCCTTGCCCTGGTGACGCTGGCTGTTGTCTCTGCGCCGACGCCGGCGGTTGTTGCCTCGGTGCTGACATCGGTGTCTGCCGCTTCTGTGCCGACGTCGACGTCGACGGCTGCCTTTGCGTCGGCGTCGGCGACTGCCTCTGCGTCGGCAGCTGCTTCTCGGTTGAGGTAGGCGGCTGTCTCTGCACTGGCGCTTGCCCTTGCCGCTGCCCGCGCGCCGGTTCCTGGCCTTGCCCCTGCGGCGGATTCCTCTCCGGGCGATGCGGAGCGGTCCTCTCCTCCGGTGATTGATCGATGGGAGTGGAGCGGATGCGTGCGGTCGTCGCGATGGTCGCGGACGGCGAACGAGATGCCGCTGAGCTCGGGGAGCGGGGTGACATCTGCGGGCCCGAGGCGGGTGTTCGGCTCGGCCGGGCACCGCCGCTGCTCGGCCGGGCCTCGCGGGCCGCTCGCGGCTGCGGGGGCGGTGTGCCAGTCCGGTGCTGATCGGGGGAAGGCGATGGCACGCTGGCAGGCGGTGGGATGGGGGCGCCGCCGGAGGTGAGCCTGTTGATGACCGCCACCGTGCCGTCCTGACGCGACATGCCCAGCTCGGCCCAGCTCAGGCCGCCCGGCGTGATGTCTCCGGGACGTACCGGGCCGGGGTCGATGACGCGGATGTCGCCGATGCCGGCCGCCGCCAGCAAGGTGGCGACCTGGGCGCCTACGCGGCCCGCGCCGTAGACGCGGACACGCGCCGCACGTCGGCGGACGAGGGCGCCGATGCCGCGGTCCGGGAGCGGGGAGGTCAGGTCCAGGGCGTCGAGGTCGGGCGCCAAGCGGTCTCGCTCGGCGAGCGTGAGGTCGTGGAGCGGAGTGGGAGGACCGGCGGCGTCGTGGACGATACCGCGGGCGATGAGCTGGTCCAGACAGTCGCGGGCGGTCGCCTCGTCGAGACCGGCGGCGGCGGCCTCGCTGAGGATGCGGTCGAGGTCGCGGGTGCCGTCGAGCTTGTCGAGCCAGCGGCGCACCGCTCGGGTGAGGCCGGTCAGCATGATGGCTCTGCCTGGGTGCACGCCGTATTGCATGGTGTGCTCGTCGCGGAGGAGTCGGCGCAGGGCGGGCTTCACACGTGGCCTCATGAGGCGCAAGGTTTCCACGCCCGGCCAAGATCCCGGGCCGGTTCCGCACCGCCTGTGGACAACTCTCCGGAGATGCTGGCGCCTGTGGACAACTCTCCGGAGGTGCTGGCGGCTGCGGACAACTCTCCGGAGGTGCTGGCGGCTGCGGACAACTCTCCGGAGACGCCAGCCGCTGTGGACGACCTGCTCCAGGGTTACGCTTCCCCGCATGAGCGAGCTCTTGGTCGACCGCAGGCAGAACGGCGTCGTACTCGTCACACTCAACCGCCCCGACCTACGCAACGCCATGACCGACACCATGACCAGGTCCTGGCGCGAAACGATGAACGACCTGGCCACCGACCGCGACGCCCGCTGCCTCGTGATCACCGGCGCCGGCTCCGCCTTCTCCTCGGGCGGCGACCTGTCGTGGATCGGCGAACGGGGCACAGAGACCGTGCCGCTGCTGCGCGAGCGCATGCTGGCCTTCTACCGCACCTGGCTGTCCATCACGGAGCTGGAGATCCCGACCGTGGCCGCGGTGAACGGGCCGGCCGTGGGTGCGGGGCTGTGCGTGGCGCTGGCCTGCGACCTCGTCTACGCCGCCGACGACGCCAAGCTCCTGGCCCCGTTCACCTCGCTGGGGCTGCACCCGGGCATGGCGGCCACGTACCTGCTGCCCAGGCGGGCGGGCGCGGGGATGGCACGGGAGATGCTGCTGACGGGCAGGGCGGTAACGGGGGCGGAAGCGGCGGATAAAGGGCTAGTAAATCAATCTTTCCCCAACAATGACCTAATGTCGGAAGTCGAGGACATCGCCGGAAGGATCGCCAGCAACGCCCCGATTGCCACCCGACTCACCAAGATCGCCCTCAACCAAGACCATCAAGACCTGGAAGCCGCGCTGCGCTGGGAATCACTGGCCCAGCCCGTGACCATGGCATCTGCGGACATGATCGAGGGGCTGACCGCTCATCGGGAAAGGCGCGTGCCCAAATTCACCGGCTCTTAATCATCTGACCAGCAGAAACAACGTCCACCCTCTGTGGAATTTCGCCAGTCTCGGCTACCGTGCATATGTGCCCCCCGAGACAGTCGAGGTTCGTCGCAGTTCTCGTCGCCGGCGTACGGTCTCCGCCTACCGCGACGGCGACAAGACGATCGTGCTCCTGCCCGCCTGGTTGAGCGGCGAAGACGCGGATGAATGGGTGAGCCGGATGCTCGATCGGCTGGCGGCGAAGGAACGCAGACGCAGGCCGACCGACGAAGCACTGCTCGAACGGGCGAAGGAGCTGTCGTCGAAGTACCTCGACGGCGCGCCCATGCCGGAGAGCGTGCGCTGGGTCGACAACCAGCAGCACCGCTGGGGCTCCTGCACCCCGGAGAACGGCACGATCAGGATCTCGACCCGGCTGAAGGGCCTGCCGGAATGGGTGATCAACTACGTGATCATCCATGAGCTGGTGCACCTGGTCGTGCCCAGCCACGGCCCCAAGTTCTGGGCGCTGGTGGAACAGTATCCCAAGGCCGAACGGGCCCGCGGGTTCCTCGAAGGGTTCTCCGCCGCCGCCCACACCGCCCCGGAGGAGTGTTGAGGCGGATCGTCGCGGTGCTCGTCAGGCAGAGCATGGCCCAGGCGGCGCCACCCGGCGTGGACCCGCGAGACTTCCTCGAGGCCGTGGCCGAGGACACCTACGAGATCGCCGCCGGGCTCCACCTGGTCACCCCGGTCCTGCTCACCAGTGTCGCCGGCCTCGACGACATCGTCTGGCCGGGCACCGAGGTGATCACGATCGCCGAGGACGAACCGCTCAAGGCCGTGATCGGCCGTCTCGACGGCCTGGCCGACCAGGCCGCGATCGTCGCCGCCGACGCCCCCGACCTGCCGGCCCTGCTGGTGGGCAAGCTGTTCCGCGAGCTGGGCCGGGCCGAGATCACCCTCTGCCGGGCCGACGGCGGCGGCGCGGTGGCCCTGGCCTGCGCGCTCCCGCTGCCCGGCTGGGCCGACCCCGATCTCGACGCCGAAGACCCGGTCGCCGACCTGCGCGCTCAGGCCCCGGGCCGGCGCATGGTCGCCACCATCTCCGGCTGGCACCGGCTGCGCACCCGCGCCGACGTCGACAGGCTCGACCCCGGCCTGGAGGGCTGGGACAACACCAGGGCGCTCATGGCACGGTGAGCTCGGCGAGCACGGCCCGGTGATCGGTGCCCGGCACCGTGTGCACGCTGACCTCGCGCACGCCCACCCGCCGATCGACCAGCACGTGGTCGATCGTGATGATCGGCGGCACCCGCTTGTTGGCCGGCCACGTCGGGATCAGCCCGGCCCCCACCTGGTCGGCCGCGTCCTTGTAGCCCCGGTCGAGCAACCTGCGCATGGCCGCGTGGTCGAGCGAGGCGTTGAAGTCGCCGGCCAGGATGCGAACGGTCCCCTCACCGGCGGACGGCAGCGACGACAGTGCCGCGTTCCAGTTCGCCACCTGCTCGCCCAGCGGCGGGTACGGATGCACGTCGATGAACTCGATCGGCGCGCCGCCGGGCAGGGAGATCACCGCGGCCGGCATCTTGTGCCCGACCGGCGGGATCAGGTCCCACAAGGGCTTGAGCGCGTGCTTGGAGTAGAGCCCGCTGCCCCCGGCGCTCCATTCGTCCTCCAGCATCCGGTGCGGCATCAGGTCCTTCAGACCGGCCGCGTCGAGGTCGGCCACGGCCCCGGGGGTCAGTTCCTGGGTGCTCAGCACGTCGGGGTCGAACTCGCGCACCAGCCGCATGACGGTCTCGGTGTCGGCCCGTCCGAACAGCAGGTTGAGCGACATCACCCGCAGCGAACGCCCGGTCGTGGCCTCGGCCGAGCCCAGCGCCCTGGGCAGGACGCTGAGACCGAGCGCGGCGGAGGCGAGCAGCGCCACCACGGTCGCCGCGCGCTTGCGCCGGATCGCCGCGATCAGCAGCGGGACCAGCGAACCCGCGGCGGCGTACGGCGTGGCGGTCATGATCTGCGTGGCCAGCGAGCCCCGCTCGAGACCGGCCAGCCTGGCCACCGCCCAGGCCGCGAACGGTGTGACGGCCAGCCAGGTCAGCGCGGTGCCCGCGCCTTTGCGCCGCTTGCGCACCGGAGTGACGATCGTGCCGCCGACAGGACTTTCAGCCGAGATTCCCAACCAGGCCCCCTCGCTACCCCGCCCCCTTTTGGAACGTCGCAACGGACTCTAAGCCAAAGCGCGTCGCAACGGACTCTCAAGTCAAAGGACGTCGCAGCGGACTCTAGCCAAGGGCCCGCGTACGCGAGCCGAGCGCGGCCCGACCCCGGGCGGCCAGCCGCCTGGTGGCCTCGTCGGACAGCTCGGGGATCTCGTCGACGGGGAACCAGCGCAGGTCGAGCGACTCGTCGCTCATCACCGCCTCGGCCCCGGGCGGGGCCACGGCCGCGTACTCGACGTCGAGGTGCCAGCTCTGCGGCGGATGGCACCACACCACGTGCTTGTCGACCGCCAGCGGGCCGGGCAGCAGCCGCAGCCCGGAGATGCCCGACTCCTCGGTGGCCTCGCGCAGCGCCGCGCCGGCGAGCGTGGCGTCGGTGGTCTCGCAGTGGCCGCCCATCGGCAGCCACATGCCGGCCTTCGGGTGCAGCGTGAGCAGCACCAGCGCGCCGTCGTGCGAGAGCACCGCGGTGGTCGCGGTGAGATGGCCGGGCACGCACTCGCGCAGCATCGCGTCGGGGTGCGCGCGCAGGTGGTCGAGGAACTCCGTGCGCAGGTCCTCTTCCTCGGCGGTCGGCGCCGTCCAGGCGGACAGCACCTCGGCCGCGTCGTGGTGCAGGCTCAACCCGCATCATCCTCGGAGTCGGGCTTGGGCTGGTCGAGCTGTGAGATGTCCCACGCCGCCTCGCCGCGCACGAACGCCTCGGGGTTGTCGAGGTCGTCGGCGGTCGGCATGAGGTCGGGGTGACCCCACAGCGCGTCGCGCCCGTCGACGCCGCGCGCGTCCTTCAGCGAACGCCACAGCGCCCCGGCCTCGCGCAGCCGCCTGGGCCGCAGCTCCAGCCCGACCAGCGTGCCGAACGTCAGCTCGGCGGGACCGCCGGTCGCGCGCCGCCTGCGCACGGTCTCGGCCAGCGCCACGGCGGAGGGCAGCTTGCCCGCGGCGGCCTCGTCGACCACCGTGCCGACCCAGCCCTCGACCAGCGCGAGCATCGTCTCGAGCCGGGCCAGGGCGGCCTTCTGCCGCTCGGTCTCCTCGGGCTTGAGCAGCGCGCCGCCGCTCAGGGCCTCCTGGATCGCCTCGGGGTTGTTGATGTCGAGCCCGCGGATCTGCTCTTCGAGCGCCGAGGTGTCGACGGTGATGCCCCGCGCGTATTCCTCGACCGCCCCGAGCAGGTGCGAACGCAGCCACGGCACGTGCTGGAACAGCCGGTGGTGCGCGGCCTCGCGCAGCGCCAGGTACAGCCTGATCTCGTCGGCGGGGATCTCGAGACCCTCGCTGAAGGAGGCGATGCCGCCGGGCAGCAGCGCGGCCGTGCTGGACAGGGGCAGGCCGATGTCGCTGGTGCCGATCACCTCGCGGGCGAGCGAGCCGAGGGCCTGGCCGATCTGCTGGCCGACCATCATGCCGCCCATCTGCTTGAGCATGCCCATGAGCGGCCCGGCCATCTGCTGGGCCTCGGGCGGCAGCCCGGATCCGCCGAGCGCGCCGCCCATGGTGTCGACCATGCGTTCGGCGATCGGCTCGCACAGCTTGCGCCAGACCGGGATCGTGTTCTCGATCCACTCCGACCGGCTCCAGGCCTGCGGGTTCGACACGCCGCTGGGCAGCGCGGTCGCCTCGTTCAGCCACAGGTCGGCCAGGCTGAGCGCCTCGACGATCTGGCGGCGCTCGCCTTCCATGACGCTCGGGTCGCCCTGGGCGACCACCGCGTGTCTGGCGATGTTCTTGGCCATGTCCCAGTTGACAGGGCCTGAACCCTGGGGCGCCGACAGCATGTCGGCGAACTGGCGCATCGCCTGAGCCATCTGCTCAGGGTTGCCGAACATGGCGAACGGGTTCTCGTTGGGGTCGTTTTCGCGACCTGGCAGGTCAGTCACCGCTCTACCTCGTGCAGGATGGAGGAGTCCACATCCGCCACGTTAGTCGTCCTACGGCGGATCAGTGCAAAGTGAGGACCTGGTGCCTACCTCGAAACGCCCGCGCCAACCCGTCGTCGCCGTGACCGGCGCGGCTTCCGGCATAGGCCGCGAGCTGCTCGCGAGGCTCGTATCCTCCGCGGATTTCCGCAGGGTGGTGGCCATTGACGAGCAGCGCGGCGACGTTCAGGAAGCCACGTGGAGAGTGATCGACGTCCGAGATCCGCTCTTGGCGAACCGGATCTCCGACATCGACGTGCTGGTCCATCTGGCCGGTGACTACACCGTCGACTCCGACCCCGCCGAGCGGCGGGCGTACAACCTGAGAGCCGCGCAGACAGTGCTGACCGCCAGCGCCGCCGCGCGCGTGCGGCGGGTCGTGCTGGTTACCAGCGCCATGGTGTACGGCGCCGCGCCCGACAACGAGGTGCCGCTGCCGGAGGACGGCCCGGTCGCGGCCGAGCCCGACACCGGCGTGGTGGGCGACTACCTGGAGATCGAGTCCCTGGTGCGCAGGTCGCTGCGCAGCCACCCGGGCCTGGAGGTCACGGTGCTGCGCCCGGCCGCGGTCGTCGGCCCCGGCATCGACACGGTGATCACCAGGCACTTCGAGTCGCCGCGGCTGCTGACCGTCAAGGGCTGCACGCCGCGCTGGCAGTTCTGCCACGTGGACGACCTGGTCTCCGCGCTGGAGCTGGCCGCCAAGGGCGTGGTCACCGGCGTGGTGGCGGTCGGCTCCGACGGCTGGCTGGAGCAGGAGCAGGTCGAGGAGGTGTCCGGCATCCGGCGTTTCGAGCTGCCGGCCGGGCTCACGTTCGGCACCGCGCAGCGGCTGCACCGGCTCGGCATCACCCCGGCGCCGGCCACCGACCTGCACTACGTCGTCTACCCGTGGGTGGTCGACTGCGCCGCGCTGCGCGAGGCGGGCTGGAAGCCGTCGTGGACCAACGAGGCCGCGTTCGAGCAGCTTCTCGAGCTGCGGGAGAACCGCACGACCGTGGTGGGCAGGCGCCTGCCGGTCAAGGAGGCCACGCTCACGGCGGCGGGCGCCACGGTGGCCGTCATCGGCACCGCGGCCATCGTCCGCCAGGTGCGCAAGAAGCGCCGCGGGTGAAACTGTAGGCTCTTTTCGTGGACGTCATCCGGTTGCTTGGCATTCGTGACACCTCGCTCTCCGTGGACGAGGTCCTGGCCGCCGTGGGCGACCACGCGGCGGGCGGCACCACGATCTTCGTGGGCACCGTACGTGAGCAGGACCACGGCAAGCCGGTGACCCGGCTGTCGTACTCGGCGCACCCGTCGGCCGAAGACGAACTGCGCCGGGTGGCCGAGAAGGTCGCCGCGGACTTCCCCGTCACCGCGCTCGCCGCCGTGCACCGGGTCGGCGACCTGGAGCTGGGCGACACCGCGGTCATCGTGGCGGTGGCCTGCCCGCACCGGGGGGAGGCCTTCCAGGCCTCGCGCCGGCTGATCGACGATCTCAAGTCCCAGGTGCCGATCTGGAAACACCAGGTGTTCGCCGACGGCACGACCGAGTGGGTCGGCGCCTGCGAATAAGCTCTTCTCCATGTCTCGTCGCGCCCTCACCCTGCTGATCGCGGGCTTCCTCGTGCTCGCGCTGGGCGTCGTGGGCGCGTTCAGGCCGGTCCCGTACGTGGTGCTGAGCCCAGGTCCGACGGAAGACACGATCGGCACCTTCGAGAACAAGCCGGTCATCGCCATCAGCGGACGGCAGACGTACAAGACGAGCGGCGCGCTGCGCCTGGTCACGGTGGCCTACCAGGGCGGCCCGCAGGCGAGGATCGACCTGCTGACCGCGTTGCGCGGTTGGATCGATCCGACCGTCGCCGTGGTGCCCGAGGAGACCATCTTCGCGCCCGACCGCGATCCCGAGAAGGTCGAGGAGGAGAACGCGGTCGAGATGACCGACTCGCAGGACTCCGCCACGGCCGCCGCGCTCAACGAGCTGAAGATCCCCTACAGCACGGTCGTCACCGTCGTGGCGGTCGACAAGGGCACCCCGGCCGAGGGCAAGCTGCAGAAGGGCGACGAGTTCAACACGGTCGACGGCAAGCCGGCCACGAACGGCGACGTCATCGGCAACGCGGTCAAGGCACACAAGCTGGGCGAGACCGTGACCTTCAACGTGACCAGGGGCAAGGAGAAGCTCGACGTCACGATGAAGACGGCGGCCGGCCCCGACGGCAAGCCGCGCATCGGCATCCAGATGCAGGCCAAGTACAAGTTCCCGTTCGAGGTCGACATCAACGTCGGCGACGTGGGCGGGCCGAGCGCCGGGATGATGTTCTCGCTGGGCATCATCGACAAGCTCACGCCGGGCGAGCTGACCGGCGGCAAGCAGATCGCCGGCACCGGCACCATCGAGCCGGGCGGCCAGGTCGGCGCGATCGGCGGCATCGCGCAGAAGATGGTGGGCGCCCGCGAGGCGGGCGCGACCGTGTTCCTCACGCCGCGCGACAACTGCGCCGAGGCGATGAAGGCGGCCCCCGAGGGCCTGCGGCTGGTGCGGGCCGACACCCTGCACGACGCCGTGCTCGCGCTCGACGCGCTGCGCACCGGCAAGGGCGCGGTGCCGGCGTGCGAGACGCGATGAAACTTCTGGCGATCGCCGTGCGTTAGCCGTACGGCTGGCACTGCGGTGTAGGTTGCCAGACACGGACCGTTTCTTCATCACGACGAGGGGTTGGCCTTGAGCTTCCGGACCCCAGGAGCCGGCAGGGCGATGCGCTTGCCCCGCCGACCGCGACTGCTGCTGCCTGTGGCGATCGCCCTAGTGGCGATTGTGGCGCTGTTTTTCCTTTTTTCTGGCATTTATACGGACTACTTGTGGTTTGACTCGACCAAGAAGACGGCGGTCTTCACCGGAGTCCTGCTGACCCAGATCGTGCTGTTCCTGATCGGGGCGGCGTTGATGGTCGGCATCGCGGGCGGCAACATGCTGCTCGCCTTCCGCACCAGGCCGATGTTCGGCCCGGCCGTTTTCGGCGGGGGGAGCGGCGCCGACCGCTACCGCATGGCGCTCGACCCGCACCGCAAACTGATCTTCATTGTCGGCATGGCCCTGCTCGCGCTCTTCGCGGGCTCGTCGGTCTCCGGGCAGTGGATGACGTGGCTGGAGTTCGTGAACGGCGTGCCGTTCAACAAGGCCGACGAGATGTTCGACCTGGACATCTCGTTCTTCACGTTCGACCTGCCGTTCATCAGGATGGTGCTGAACTTCCTGTTCACCGCCGTGATCATCTCGATCCTGCTGGCGACGATCACCCACTACCTGTACGGCGGGTTCCGCCTGCAGTCGCCCGGCCTGCACGCGTCCAAGGCCGCCCGCGTCCACCTGTCGGTGCTGCTGGGCGTCTTCGTGCTGCTGAAGGCCGCGGCCTACTGGGTCGACAGGTACGAACTGGTCTGGTCCGACCGCGGCAAGGTGTTCGGCGCGTCCTACACCGACGTCAACGCCGTGCTCCCGGCCAAGACGATCCTCGCGATCATCGCGTTGATCTGCGCCGTGCTGTTCTTCATCGGCGTCTTCAGGCCCGGCGGCATGTTGCCCGGGGTCTCGTTCGGCCTGCTCGTGCTGTCGGCCATCCTGATCGGCGGCGTCTACCCGGCTCTCGTGGAGCAGTTCCAGGTGAAGCCGAACCAGCAGGCCAAGGAGCGCACGTACATCCAGCGCAACATCGACGCGACACGAACGGCGTACAAGGTCGACGACAACCATGTGAAGGTCGAGGAGTACAAGGCCACGACCACGGCCGACGCCTCGGTGCTGCAGTCCGAGGCCAGCTCGATCCCGAGCATGCGCCTGCTCGACCCGAGCCTGCTGTCGACGACGTACCAGCAGAAGCAGCAGATCCGCGGCTACTACCGCTTCCCCGAGCAGCTCGACATCGACCGCTACACCGACGCCTCCGGCAAGTCGCGTGACACCGTCGTGGCGCTGCGCGAGATGGGCGGCCCGCCCGAGCAGGAACGCAACTGGATCAACAACCACCTCGTCTACACGCACGGCTTCGGCATGGTGGCCGCGCCGGGCAACAAGGTGGACCCCGCCGGCATCCCGGTCTTCAGCGAGAAGGACATCCCGCCGACCGGCGATCTGGGCAAGTACGAGCCGCGCATCTACTTCGGCGAGAACTCGGCCGAATACTCGATCGTCGGGCACCCGAAGCCGCAGCAGGGTCAGGGCGTCGAGCTCGACTACCCGCAGCAGGGCGGCAACGGCCAGCAGAACAACACCTACACCGGCACGGGCGGCGTGCCCATCGGGAACTTCCTGACCCGCCTGCTCTACGCCGCCAAGTACGGCGAGATCAACCTGCTGCTGTCCTCGGACATCAACGAGGCGTCGCGGATCATGTACATCCGCAAGCCGCTGGAGCGGGTGGAGAAGGTCGCGCCGTTCCTCAAGCTCGACCAGGACCCGTACCCGGCCGTGGTCGGCGGCAGGATCGTGTGGATCGTCGACGGTTACACCACGTCCGACTCCTACCCGTACGCGCAGCGCAAGAGCCTGCGTGACCTGACCACCGACGTGGTCACCTCGCGGCAGCCCGGTGTCCCGCAGCAGCTGCCCACCGACGAGATCAACTACATCCGCAACTCGGTCAAGGCCACCGTCGACGCCTACGACGGCACCGTGACCCTGTACGCCTGGGACGACGCCGACCCGGTGCTCAAGACCTGGCAGAACGCGTTCGGCACGGTCATCGAGCCGAAGAGCAAGATCTCGGCCGAGCTGATGAACCACCTGCGCTACCCGGCCGACCTGTTCAAGGCCCAGCGGGAGATCCTGACCCAGTACCACGTCAAGGACGCCGACGCGTTCTTCGGCGGCCAGGACTTCTGGAAGGTCCCGGAAGACCCGGCGACGGGCAAGAGCAAGCAGCCGCCCTACTACATCACCATGAAGATGCCGGGCGGCACCGAGAAGTTCTCGCTGACCAGCACGTTCGTGCCGAACGGCCGGCAGAACATGGCGGCGTTCATGGCGGTCGACGCCACGGCCGATCCGTCGACGGCCAAGCTGAACATCCTGCAGTTGCCGAGCAACACCGCGATCCAGGGCCCGCCGCAGGCGCAGAACACCTTCGAGTCCGACCCGGCCGTCTCGCAGCAGCTCAACCTGCTGCGCGGGCAGGGCGGCGCGACGGAGGTCCTGTACGGCAACCTGCTCACGCTGCCGTTCGGCGGCGGGTTGATCTACGTCGAGCCGGTCTACGTCCAGCCGAAGGCCGAGACGTCGGGCAAGTTCCCCAGCCTGCGCAAGGTGCTGGTGATGTTCGGCGACAAGGTCGGGTTCGGCGACACGCTGGAATCGGCGCTGCAGCAGGTGTTCGGCGCGGCGCCGCCGACCACCGAGACGGGTGACCGGCCGCCGCAGCAGAACCCCGAGACGCCGGCCAACGCCAACGCGCCGCTGTCCAAGGCGATCCAGGACGCGCAGCAGGCCTACAACGACGCCCAGGCGGCGCTGAAGGCACAGCCGCCGGACTGGGCCAAGTACGGCGACGCGCAGAAGCGGCTGGAGGCGGCGCTGAAGGCGGTCCAGGAGGCGTCGGCGGCGGTGCCGCAGTCCACGGCCTCGCCCTCGCCGAGCGCCACGCCCACCGGCACCTCGTCGCCATCACCGGCGGCGACGGCCACACCGTCACCGACATCGACAGGGGGCGGCACCTAGCTACCCAACCGGTTTGCGCCCCACCCCGCGTCACGGCTACTCTTAACGAGCACGACGACGCGGGGTGGAGCAGTTCGGTAGCTCGCTGGGCTCATAACCCAGAGGTCGCAGGTTCAAATCCTGCCCCCGCTACCACCACGAGATCCCCGGCCTTCCAGAGGCCGGGGATTTCGTCGTTCCAGGGGTCCGGCGATCCCGGAACGGGGGTCCGATGGTTCCCGGACCGGGGGTCCGGCGGTCCCCGAAACGGGGGTCCGGCGCTTCCCGGGCGCGAGTGGTCCGTGTGACGTGTATAGTTGTCAATGACACACCGACGCGGGGTGGAGCAGTTCGGTAGCTCGCTGGGCTCATAACCCAGAGGTCGCAGGTTCAAATCCTGTCCCCGCTACTGAGGAAAGACCTTGGTTTCCTGGAAACCAGGGTCTTTTTCTTTTCCCCGTTCTGCTGGAGGATCCTCGGCATGAACGCGTTAAGCCGGGCGGCGTTCGCCGGAGCGGTCATCGGCGTGGCGGAAGTGCTCATCTACCGCTGGTGGCCGGCCCATCTCGAAGATCACCTGCCGATGCTGGTCGCGCCCTTCGTGCTGGGCGCGGCGCTCGGCCGGCTGCTGAAACTGCCGCGCTGGGGCTTGGTGGCCGGGCTGGCGCCCCTGGTCAACATCGCGCTCCTGCTGTTCACGCTGCGCGGCGAGGCGACGTTCGACGACCTGATGGACGCCGGGGTCTGGCTGGGCGCCTTCGTCTTCGTCGCGGTCGGCGTGAACGGACACCTGGCGGCCACCGCGCTGTTCGTGTCCGGCCGGGTGGGGCTGCGCGTCGGCCTGGCGGCCGCGATCGTCCTCGGCACGGTGGGCGCCGCGACGACCTCGGCCCAGATCGCCGACCTGGCGCAGGAACGCCGGCTGGAGACGTCGGGCGTGCCGCTGGTCGCGCCGGTGCTCGACGGCTACGGGTTCGTCGGCTACTACCTGGACGAGCGGAGACCGTCGCTCGAACTGCACTACTGGCGCCTGGACGACGAGTCGTACGTCGAGGTCGACGTCAGGCCGGCCGGGACCGTGACCGCGCAGGAGGCCTGCGGCGGGTACGACCCGGCGTACGCCCTCGACGACCAGCCGGTCGAGTGCGAGGAGACGACGGCGAACGTGTGGCTGCGTACCGAGCCCACCGAGCGGAGCCTGTTCGTCGAGCAGGGCGGGGCCCTGATCGAGATCACCAGCGAGAAGCTGGAGCGGCAGGAACTGCTGGACATCGCGCCGTCCTTCCGGCCCATCTCGGCCCAGGACCTCGTGGCCGGCGGGCAGCTCTGAGCCTCCGGCCAGGACGTTGACGCTTAACCGGTTTACCGAATACGTTTCCGGCATTCCGGACTTTGGGGAGAATGCCTGGTGAGCGTACGCGCGATCGCCTCCGTCACGTTGCTCGCGGTCGCGGCCGCCGCCTGCGGATCCGGGGGCGGCGCCGAGGGGGAGGACGCGAAGACGCTGACGTACTGGGCCAGCAACCAGGCGGCCGGCATCGAGCTGGACAAGAAGATCCTCCAGCCCGAGCTCGACAAGTTCGAACGCGAGACCGGCATCAAGGTCGACCTGGAGGTCATCCCCTGGTCCGACCTGCAGAACCGGATTCTCAACGCCACCACCGGCGGCCAGGGCCCCGACGTGGTGAACATCGGCAACACCTGGTCGGCCTCCCTGCAGGCGACCGGCGCGTTCGTCGCCTTCGACGACGCGACCCTGGCCAAGGTGGGCGGCAAGGACCGGTTCCTGGCCAGCAGCATGTCCTCGACCGGCGCGGCGGGTCAGCCACCCGGGTCCGTCCCGCTGTACGGCATGGCGTACGGGCTGTACTACAACAAGCAGCGCTTCGCCGAGGCCGGCATCGAGGAGCCGCCGAAGACCTGGGAAGAGCTGCGTGAGACCGCGAAGAAGCTCACCTCGGGCGACAAGTACGGAATGACGCTGCTGGGCGCCAGCTACACCGAAGGCGTGCACTTCGCCTGGATGTTCGGCAAGCAGAACGGCGCCACGGTCTTCGACGGCGACCGGCCCGCCTTCGACTCGCCCGAGATGGTGGCCGGGGTCAAGCGCTACCTCGACCTGATGGCCGTCGACAAGGTGGTCAGCCCGAGCGCCGCCGAGTACGGCCAGGACGCGCAGATGTACCGCGACTTCGCCACCGGCAAGGCCGCCATGATCATCATGCAGAACAACGGCACGGCCGGGCTCGCGGCCAACGGCGTCGAGCCCGACGAGTACGGCGTCGTCCCCGTCCCGCTGCCCGCCGCCGCCAAGGAGCAGGTCACCAGCCACGTCGCGGGCATCAACGTGGCCGTGTTCAAGGACGCCGCCAACCCCGAGGGCGCGCTGAAGTTCGTGGAGTTCCTGACCAGCCCCGGGGAACAGACGGTGCTGAACAAGGCGTTCGGCTCGCTGCCGGTGGTCAACGGCGTCACCGACCCCGCCTTCCAGAGCGACAAGAACAAGGTCTTCGGCGAGGTGCTGGCCAAGACCGCCAGGCCGCTGCCGATGATCCCGCAGGAGGCCCAGTTCGAGACGCTGGTGGGCACGGCGGTGAAGGACCTGTTCGCCGACGTGGCCACCGGTGAGCAGGTCACCGAGACGGAGATCAAGGCCAAGCTCGCCGAGGCGAACCAGAAGATGCTCGCCGGGGGATGACCAGCCGTTCGCGCCGCAGGGCACTGCCGTACCTGCTGCTCGCGCCCGCGCTCGCCGCCGAGCTGGTGATCCACGTCCTGCCGATGCTGGCCGGCGTGGGGATGAGCCTGCTCAAGCTGACCCAGTTCTTCCTGCGCGACTGGACCGCCGCGCCGTTCGCCGGGCCGGGCAACTACGAGATCGCGGTGGACGTCTCCGGGCCCGTCGGCGCGGCGCTGCTCAAGTCGTTCGGGATCAGCCTGGCCTACAGCCTGCTCGTGGTGGCCGGGAGCTGGGCGCTCGGCCTGCTCGGCGCGGTGCTGCTGGACAAGCCGTTCCGCGGCAGGGGCGCGCTGCGCACGCTGTTCCTGGTGCCGTTCGCGCTGCCGGTGTTCACCTCGGTGATCACCTGGAACTTCCTGCTGCAGCGTGACACCGGCCTGGTCAACCGGGTGCTCGGCACCGACGAGTTCTGGCTGATCGGCGCCAACAGCTTCGTCAGCCTGGTGGTGGTGACCATCTGGCGGAGCTGGTCGTTCGCGTTCCTCACGCTCACCGCCGGGCTCGCGGCCGTGTCCGCGCAACTGCACGAGGCGGCGAGCGTGGACGGGGCCGGGCGCTGGCGCCGGTTCAGATCGGTCACGCTGCCGCAGCTCGCGCCGGTCAACCGGGTGCTGGTGCTGGTGTTGTTCCTGTGGACGTTCAACGAGTTCACCACGCCGTACACGCTGTTCGGCAAGGCGGCGCCGCAGGAGGCGAGCGTGTTGTCGATCCACGTCTACAACGCCTCCTTCGCCACCTGGAACTTCGGCGTCGGCTCGGCCATGTCGGTGTTGCTGCTGCTGTTCCTGCTGGCGGTGTCGCTGGTCTATCTGTGGGTGACGAACCGGAGGCGCGCTGATGTACCGGGCGTTTAGGGTCGTCGCGCTGGCGGGGCTGGCGGCGTTCACGCTGGTGCCGCTGTACGTGATGGTGATCTCCTCGGTGAAGCCGCTGCGTGACGTGCAGGGGCCGTTCACCTGGTGGCCGTCGGAGATCACGCTCACGCCGTACGTGGAGATGTGGCGGACCGTCCCGCTGGCCGGCTACTTCGTCAACAGCGCGGTGGTGGCCCTGGCCGCCATGGTCTGCTCGACGGCGATCGCGGTGTTCGCCGGGTACGCGGTCAGCCGGTACCGGTTCGCCGGGCGGCGCACGTTCCTGACCGTGGTGCTCTCGACGCAGATGTTCCCCGGGATCCTGTTCCTGCTGCCGCTCTTCCTGATCTTCGCAAACGTCGACCGGCTGACCGGGCTGGAGCTGGTCAACTCGCGGGGCGGGCTGACGCTGACGTACCTGACCTTCTCCCTGCCCTTCGCGATCTGGCTGCTGGCCGGGTACTTCGACGCGATACCGAAGGAACTGGACGAGGCGGCCGAGGTCGACGGCGCCGGGCCGATGGGCGCGCTGCTGCGGGTCGTGCTCCCGGCGGCGCGTCCCGGCATCGTCGCCGTCGCGATCTACTCGTTCATGACGGCCTGGGGCGAGGTGCTGTTCGCCTCGGTGCTGACCGACGAGAGCACCCGGACGCTGGCCGTCGGGCTGCAGGCGTACGCCACGCAGGCCAACGTGTACTGGAACCAGGTCATGGCGGCCTCGCTGGTGATCAGCGTCCCGGTCGTGCTCGGATTCCTGGCGCTGCAGCGCTACCTCGTCACCGGGCTCACCGCGGGAGCGGTCAAGTCATAACCCTTGCCCAGTGGGCAGCGGAGATGATTACTTAATTACATGACTGAGAAGGACGTGCCGACGCTCTACGAGTGGGCCGGCGGCAGCGCCGCGTTGGAGCGGCTGACCGAGCTTTTCTACCAGCGGGTCGTCGTGGACGATCTGATCGGGCCGCTCTTCGCCCACATGGATAAGGACCACCCGAAATACGTGGCGATGTGGCTCGGTGAGGTGTTCGGCGGCCCCGACCGCTACACCACCGAACGCGGCGGCTACCCCCACATGCTCCGCCACCACCTCGGCAAATCCATCACCGAACAGCAGCGGCGCAGATGGGTGAGCCTGCTCATGGACGCCGCCGAGGACGTCGGCCTGCCGGACGACCCCGAGTTCATGGCCGCGTTCGCCGGCTACATCGAATGGGGCACCAGGATCGCCAGGCACAACTCCCAGCCGGACGCCACACCGCCGCCGCAGGCGCCCGTGCCGCACTGGGGCTGGGGGGTCGCGCCGCCGTACCAGCCGGAGCAATAGCCTGGAGCAATGGCAGGCAGGCTGCGCATCTACCTGGGTGCGGCCCCCGGAGTGGGCAAGACGTACGCCATGCTGAGCGAGGCGCACCGGGCCGGGGAACGCGGCAGGGACGTGGTCGTGGGGTTCGTCGAGACCCACGGCCGCGTCCGTACCGAGCGGCTGCTCGACGGCCTGGAGATCCTGCCGAGAAAGACCATCACGCACCGCGGCGCGACGTTCGCCGAGCTCGACGCCGAGGCGGTCATCAGGCGCGCGCCCGCGCTCGTGCTGGTCGACGAGCTGGCCCACACCAACGTCCCTGGCTCACGCCACGCCAAGCGCTGGCAGGACGTCGAGGACATCCTGCGGGCCGGGATCGACGTCGTCTCCACGGTGAACGTCCAGCACCTGGAATCGCTGAACGACGTGGTCGAGCGCATCACCGGCGTGCCGCAGCGGGAGACCGTGCCCGACGAGGTGGTGCGCAGGGCCGACCAGATCGAGCTGGTCGACATGTCGCCGGAGGCGCTGCGCCGCCGCCTGGCCCACGGCAACGTCTACCCGCCCGACAGGGTCGACGCGGCCATGTCGAACTACTTCCGCGTCGGCAACCTGACCGCGCTGCGCGAGCTGGCCCTGCTCTGGGTGGCCGACAAGGTGGACGAACAGCTCGCCTGCTACCGCGCCGACCACGGCATCGCCGGCACCTGGGAGGCCCGCGAACGCGTCGTGGTCGCGCTGACCGGCGGGCCGGAAGGCGACACGCTGGTGCGCCGGGCCGCCCGGGTGGCCGCCAGGACCAAGGGCGCGGACCTGCTCGCCGTGCACGTCACCAACGCCGACGGCCTGACCTCCGCCGCCGACCCCGCCCACCTGGTGCGCCAGCGCCTGCTCGTGGAGGACCTGGGCGGCACCTACCACCAGGTCGTCGGCGACGACGTGCCGCGCGCCCTGCTGGAGTTCGCCAGGGGCGCGAACGCCACGCAACTCGTGCTCGGCGCGTCACGGCGGGGCACGCTCGCCCAGGTGCTCTCGCGCGGCGTCGGCGTGACCACGACCGCGCTGTCCGGCTCGATCGACGTGCACATGGTGCCGCACGAGGAGACCGGCAGAGGCCGCAGGCGGCCGGCCCAGTCCGCCGCGCTGCCCCTGGCCAGGCGGATCTCCGGCTGGCCGGCGGCGCTGGCGGGACCGCCGCTGCTCAGCGCCGCGCTGCTGCCGTGGGGTCTCACGCTGCCCAGCGAGATCCTGCTGTTCCTGCTGCTGGTCGTCGGCGTGGCGATCATCGGCGGCCGGTGGCCCGCCCTGACCGCGGCGGTGCTCGGGTTCGCGCTGCTCAACTGGTTCTTCACGCCGCCGGTGCGCACGCTGACCGTCGCCGCGCCGGAGAACGTGCTCGCGCTGGCCATCTTCGTCCTGGTCGCCTCCATGGTCAGCGCGGTCGTCGACCTGGCCGCCAGGCGCAGCAGGGAAGCGGCGCGCTCGCGCGCCGACGCCGAGGTGCTGTCCACGCTGGCCGGTCACGTGCTGCGCGGCGACGCCGGCCTCGCCTCGCTGCTGGCCAGGCTCAAGGAGATGTACGGCCTGACCTCGGTCGCGCTGCTCGAAGGCGACCGGGTGATCGCCGTCGCGGGCGGCCCGCTCGGCGCTCCCGACACCGAGGTGGCCGTCGAGGACGGACTGACGCTGGCGGCGCGCGGGCGGCTGCTCGACGCGGCGGACCGGCGGGTGCTGGAGGCGTTCGCCGCCGAGGCCGTCGTCGCGCTGCGCCAGGAACGCCTGCGCCAGGCGGCCGCCCGGGCCGAGCCGCTGGCCGAGGCCGACAGGATGCGCACCGCACTGCTCGCCGCCGTCGGCCACGACCTGCGCACCCCGCTCGCCTCCGCGCTGGCCGCGGTCGAGAGCCTGCGCGGCACCGACGTCGACTGGACGCCCGCCGACCGCGAAGAGCTGCTCGCCACCGCCGAGGAGTCGCTGGTCAAGTTGAACCGGCTGGTCTCGAACCTGCTCGACATGAGCAGGCTGCAGGCGGGCGTGCTCGGCGTGTCGCTGGTCCCCGTCGCGATCGAGGACGTGCTGCCGCGCGCCGTCGACGAGCTCGGGCCGCTGCGCGACCGCGTCGATGAGGACGTCCGGCTCGACCTGCCCGAGGTGATGGCCGATCCCGCGCTGCTCGAACGGGTGCTGGTCAACCTGATCGCCAACGCCGTCCGATACAGCCCCGGCCAGGTGCGCGTCGGCGCGAGCGCGCACGGCGACCGGGTGGAGATCAGGGTCGTCGACAGGGGGCCGGGCATACCGGTACAGGCGCATGAAAAGGTGTTCATGCCGTTCCAGCGGCTCGGCGACCGCGACAACCACACCGGCGTGGGGCTCGGGCTGGCGCTCTCCCGAGGGCTGACCGAGGCGATGGGCGGCACGCTGAGCCCGGAGGACACACCCGGAGGGGGACTGACGATGACCATCTCGCTGCGGGCGGCGTCGTGACCAGGGTGCTGGTGGTCGACGACGAGCCGCAGATCCTGCGGGCCCTGCGGGTGAACCTGGCCGCCAGGCACTACGAGGTCGCGCTGGCCGCCGACGGCAGCCAGGCACTCCGCCAGGCCGCCGACTGGCATCCCGACCTGGTCATCCTCGACCTGGGGCTGCCCGATCTCGACGGGGTCGAGGTGATTCACGGGCTGCGCGGGTGGACGTCCGTGCCGATCATCGTGCTGTCCGGGCGCGAGGGCAGCCAGGACAAGGTCGACGCGCTCGACGCCGGCGCCGACGACTACGTGACCAAGCCGTTCGGCATCGACGAGCTGTTCGCGCGCATCCGCGCGGTCACCCGGCGCACCGGCGCGCACGAGGAGGAGCCGGCCACGGTACGCCTGGGCGACCACGTGATCGACCTGGCGAACAAGAGCATTTCCGGCGGCGTGCGGCTGACGCCCACGGAATGGCACTTCCTGGAGATCCTGCTACGCAACCCGGGCAAGCTGATCAGCCAGCGGCAGCTGCTCACCGAGGTCTGGGGCAGCTCGTACCTCAAGGAGACCCACTACCTGCGCCAGTACATGGCCCAGCTCAGACGCAAGCTGGAACGCGACCCGGCCCGTCCCGCGCACCTGCTGACCGAGCCGGGGATGGGCTACCGGTTTCAGCCGTTCTGACCGATCATCCTGGCCGCCTTCAGCACGGACCAGCCGAGCAGGGTGATCCCGAAGATCACTTGGGCGACGCGCATCCAGAGAGCCGAGCCCTGGTCGGCGTAGACGACCACGCCCAGCCACATCAGCCCGAAGCCCCCGACCAGGACGATCGCCGCCCAGTTCAACCCCCGCTGCCACATATGCGCAGTCTTACAGCCGAGTGGCCAAGCGGGGGTATGTAACCGGTCAGCGCGGGACAGAGCTATCGAAATGCCTCGTACGGGTGGTTACCAGTTGGCAGGCAGGCCGGGTGTGGTCGGCGGCAGCGCGTGACCGACCGGGTGGATCACGTACGCGACCCCGCCGCTGCTGGAACTGCGCAGCCAGACGTTCTCGAAGTCGGCCCGCGGGTACACCCGGCGCACCGCGTCGTTGCTGGACGAGGCCGGGTCGTTGGCGATCACGTCACCCGAGGCGGTGAAGCCGACGACGACCATCAGATGACCGTTCGTGCCGTAACCGGCGCCGGGCAGCTCACCCTTCTTGAACGACTGCGAGGTGATCACCGGGATGCCCGCCTTGATCAACTGCTCCAGCTCGGTGAGCGTGCGCAGGCGGGTGACGAAACCATCCAGACCGTACCGGCCGGCGTAGGCGGTGTTGAACGGCCAGTTGCCCGCGCCCTGGTAGGCGTGGTCGTAGGTGAAGCGGGCCGCGTAGTCGACCTCCGGGTTCGGATCGGACGGGTCGACCCAGGAGGTGTCCTGCGCGCTCGGCCACTGGTTCCAGTGACCCAGCACCATGGTGGTCGAGGTCGGGCTGCACCAGGCCTCGCCGCCGCCGTCCCACTCGGGGTAGTGGCCCTGGTGGATGTTCTGCGAGCGGCGCGGCACGTTCAGCTCCTGCCCCCACGCGCCGCCGCCGGGGCTGACCGGCACGCTCTTGCGCTCGGGCACGTACGAGGCCATCACCCCGGACGTGCGCACCCGCGGCGCCACGGACGAACCCGGCGTGCGGTACAGCGTGAGCCTGAGCTGGTAGGCGTCGATCCGCTTGCCCTCGGCGGCGACGAGCGTGTCGACGGCCACACTTGCGTCGGCGTCGCCCTGGCCGGAGACCGAGGTGCGCCGGATGTCGCCCTCGCCGTAGGCCCAGCGGCCCATGACGTACCACTTGGTCAGGCCGGCGGCGTGGCGGGCGCGGGTCTCGATCTGCACCCAGCTGCCCGGCGGCGTGTCGGCGGTCCAGGACGCGATCAGCTCGGTGGCCGGGAAGCCGACCGGTCTCTCCGGGCTCGTCCAGCGGGCGAACTCCCACGTCTTGGTGCCGAGGGCGTCGGTGTAGGTGGTGGTGCCCGCGGCGGTGGCGAACGACAGGCCGCCGGTCGCGGACGTCCCCTCGGCGGTGCCCTGGGAGAAGTCGGCGCGTTGGAAGACGACGTTCGCGGGACCGGTGGCCGGGGGCTTGGCGGCGGCTGTGGCAGGAGGCATGAGGGTGAGGGTCAACAGGGATGCGGTGAGGAACACGGTCAGGGCGCGCATGGACCCACCTTGCTCTGGGAGGTGCTCGATGCGCAGAGAGTAGACACAGCGCGCATGCCACACATCGGGCGATCTACGTATCGCGGTCGCCCGTGTCCCCCGGATTCTTCCGGCTACCTCGGGAGGGTGCGCGCCGTTCCCACGCAGCGGCGGGTGCGCATGCCCAGCGGGCGCGCCGGCGGGTTCTGCTCCAGTCCGGCCAGCAGCGCGGTCGCCGTGCGGGCGTCCGACAGGATGCGCTGCACCGCCTCGCCGTCCGCGGGCAGCTGACCGCGCTCGGCCAGCTCGTGCGTGACGAACGCCAGCGGGTCGGGCGCGCCCGCGGACTCCGCCGCCACCGTGGCGCGCGCGGCGGTGAGCAGCCGCAGATAGTACGTCCTGAGCACGGCCTCGCGCATTCGGGCGTGTTCGAGGTCGTCGATCAGAGTTCGGGCGATTCCACGCAGGTCACCAGCGTTGGTCGTCTCGTCGGCGAGGAAAGCGCGGATGTCGTCGAACTCTGAGCGGGTCATTGCGGCACCTCCGTGAGCAGTCTGCTCGTGAGTAATTCGTACCCGGGAGCGATTGCGGATGACTTGCCGTCGGCTTGCCTCCCCGGGGGCCGGGCGCCAGGGTTTGAGCGTCAGGTGGGGAGGGAAGGACCTCCTGATTACCTCAGTGGCGCGAAGTAGGTGCCGAGGACTGCTAGAGTTGCTTCCCGCAGGGCGGCGCCGGGGACTCACAGAGTCCCGGAGATGCCCGGCAAATCCCACTAATTTCGGGTCTCGCCCGGACGGTGCAAAGCGGTCCGGATGAGCTGGTAAGTTAGAGGGGTTGCCCCGGAAACGGGGTGCGGCTTAATTCCCGCAGATCGAGCAAGTCCGGTCAATTTGACAGGAACTTGAACGGCTGAAAGAATTAAGACACAACGAAAGAACAAAAACAAAACGAGATGAACGCCTCCGAGCGAAGACCCTGAAGGTCTGAAACTGGGAAGTACGCGTCCGTTTCTTGAGAACTCAACAGTGTGTTAAAAGCCAGTGCATGATTTACATGCATAACCCTGTCATGTTTGACATGATGGACAGCTTGGATTCATTTCCAGAC
>NZ_JABCPZ010000172.1 GCF_013283785.1 Nonomuraea antri | reverse complement strand
GCCCCACCACGAGCCCGACCACCCGTCCCACCACCAGGAAGCCGGTCGCCGGCGGCCGCGTCGGTGAGCCCGTTGTGGCCGGGCGCCGGGTCTGTTTGCGCACCGGCTTCCTGGTCGGCCTGGACGACGTCGTCACGGCTTCGGCGCCCTGGGCCGAGGGGGTTGGGGACGTCAGGGCGATCGAGGTGGAGTCGTCCGGCCGCGACCAGGGGGCGAGCCAGACGATGCCGCCGATGAGCGCCGCCGTGACGACGCCGGACACGCCCGCGGCCAGGGGCGCGCTGATCCGCCGGCGCGCGGGCGCCCGCCGCCGTCCCTGCCGCCCGGGCGCGGTCTCGCCGCCGGGGCCCGCGAGCCCGGGCCCCGCCATGGGAACGGGTCCCGTCCCTGGCAGAGGTCCGGGTACAGGGCCGGGCGCGCCAGGAGCGGTGGGGAAGGCGTTGCGGCCGCTCAGCAGCCGCAGCAACACGTCCCGCATCCCCGGCCGCGCCCGCGGATCCTTGGCCAGGCAGTCGTACACGAGCGAACGCAGCGGCTCCCGCAGGTCGCCGAGCCGCGGCTCGTTGTTCAAGATCCGGTTGATGATCGCGGGCAGCGTGTCCTGGCCGAACGGCGGCTCGCCCGTGGCGGCCCACACCATCACCGACGCCCACGCGAACACGTCCGCCGGCGGCCCCACCGGCGCGCCCGCGAGCTGCTCCGGCGCCATGTACGCGGGCGTGCCCACGATGCCGCTCGTGACGGTGGCCGCCGCGTCGGCCGATCTCGCGATGCCGAAGTCGATGACCCGGGGGCCGCCGGGGCCGAGCAGCACGTTGGCGGGCTTGAAGTCGCGGTGCACGATGCCCGCCTCGTGGATAGCGGCCAGCGCGGTGGCCGTCGCCACGGCCAGCCGCTGCAGGTCGGCCCCGGTGTGCCGGCCGGCCTGCTGCAGCGACGGGCCTTCCACGTACTCGGTCACGATGTACGGCTGCCGGCCGAGCGAGACGTCCAGCACCTGGGCGATGCAGAACGGCTCGACCCGGCGCGCCGCCTCGATCTCCTTGGCGAGCCTGTCGTCGAAGCCCGCGCTGTCGCGCAGCACCTTGACCGCGACCCGCCGGCCGTCGGGCGCCTGCCCGAGGTAGACGGTGCCCTGACCGCCCGCGCCCAACCGGCCGAGCAGCTGGTAGGGCCCGGCGACCGCTGGGTCGTCCTCCCGCAGCGGTTCGACATGCGCCATGAGAGAAGTGACTCCTGTTACGGGTGCGGTGGATCTCCGTACCCTAGCGAGTCATATCAGCCTTTGTGGTGATATTCATCCAGGCGATGTCAGAAGATCGCGTCGTCAGCGCCGGACGACGCACGCGTACCTGATGTCGGCGGGCAGCACCGGCTTGCCGTCCACCGGCGGCGTGGGACCGTCGGGGGTGGGCTGGATCCCGCCGGCCGCGATGCGGTCGAGCGCGGCCAGCCCGGCGGCGTCGACCGTGCCGAAGACCGTGTAGTTGGGCATCAGCCCGGAGTCGCCGTAGACCAGGAAGAACTGGCTGCCGTTGGTGTTCGGGCCGGCGTTGGCCATGGCCAGCACCCCCCGCGCGTACGTCTTGCGCGCCCCGGTCGGGTCACCGGGCCACGGCGGCAGGTCGGTGGGCAGCTCGTCCTTGTAGCGGTAGCCGGGGCCGCCTTCGCCGGTGAAGCTCGGGTCGCCGCACTGCAGCACCTTCAGCCGGTCGTAGGCGGTCAGGCGGTGACAGGACGTCCGGTCGTAGAAGCGGTGCTTGACCAGGTGGACGAAGCTCTGCACGGTGCACGGGGCCTTGGCCGGGTCGAGCGTGAGCGTGATGGGGCCATGGTTGGTCTTGAGCACCGTGGAGACCGGCCTGGTCGGGGTGCGGCGCGGGTCGGGCGGCAGCGGCACCTTGCGCACGGCCGGGTCGTCGGGGGTCTCGGTGTAGCCGCACGGGCCCTTGGTGGTGCGCGGCGGCCTGGCCCCCGCCTGCCCGGCGAGCTCGGGGGCCGCGTTCGCCGCCCGCGTGTCACCGTCGGTGACGGTGTCGGGTGCCGCGATGGCGGACGCCGCCGGCATGGCGCCGAGCGCCACCAGCGAACCCGCCGTCAACGCGGCCACCGCGAGTCGTACCACTGCTCTGCTCGACATGACGTCCTCCACGGGAGTGACCGGCGGGCTCCCTGAGGTCTACTGGATCTACGTCAATCCCGTCAAGAGCGGAGTAGAGGCCATATCCGGACACGGCCTGTCAGGTGCAGCCGGTCGCCCCGAACGCCATGAACCTGGACACTTCACCCTGGTCGAAGTTGTCGTCGGCGGCGATCACCAGCGTGCACTCCCCCGAGGCCAGCCGCGGGCCCCAGGCCATCGCCTCCAGGTTCTGCACCGGCGGGCGGAAGTCGCCCAGGTCGTAGACCAGGCGCTTGGTGACGGACCGGTACGGGCGGCTCAGGTCGTTCCTGCCGATCACGTTCGACGCGCCGCGCAGGTCGATCTCGTACAGCTTCACCTTGTAGCCGACGCCCTCGATCCAGGAACGTTCCAGCGCCAGGTAGCGGTGGTCGTCGACGGCGAGGATCTCCGAGACGCCGCTGTCGGTGTCGCCGGTGGGCGGGATCGGCGCGGTGGGCAGGCGGTCGAGCGGGTAGACGTACTGGGCGCGCGGCCGGCCGTCGCGCGACCACACGGTCAGCCGCACCGGGGCGCCGTGGCGGACGGTGGGTGGCGCGCCGTCCTCGTGGCGCGGGCCCTCGGTCACGGCGGTGATCGCCCTGGACGTGACGGCCAGCCCCTCGAAGCCGAAGTTGCGCCTGGGGCCGCGCTCGGTGGTGGTCAGCCGCAGGTTGCGCGGGACCGCCAGTTCACCGGCGTGCCTGCCGCGCGGGTCGGCGGCGCGCAGCGCGGTCCTGGACAGCGGGATGCCGGGATGCCCGGCGTCGGGCCGGTCGCCCTCGTCGCCCCAGAGCAGGCGGCGGCTCCACGGGTCGAACCTGATCGACTCCGGGTCGGCCGAGCCCGGCTTGCCGTAGCCGGGGTACGGGCTGCCGTCGCGCCGCTCGAGCGTCCGCACGCCGGTCAGGCTGATGCCGGCGAAGTTGCCGGTGGCGCGGTCGATGTCGAGCCTGCCGGTGTAGAAGCGGGCCGGGTTGTAGCGCCAGCGGTCGTCGGAGACGAAGTACCAGGTGCCGGTGCGCGGATCACGGTCGATGCCGGAGATGCCGCCCACCTTGGTGCCGGCGTACTCCATCAGGTACGGCAGCCGCTGCTCGCCGAGGAAGCGGGTGATCTCGACGTGCGCCCGGCGCTCGGTGGGCGCGGGCCGCTCGGCCCGGGCCGGTTGGGTGGCGCTCACCGTGACGGCGAAGACGATGGAGATTCCCGCCAATTTCCGCATGTCAGCCATGGGTCATTCCCCCGCCTGAAGAACTGCTCTGAACGGACGGGGAAATGAAATCGCGGCCCACGGGGAAAGTCCCGCAGGTGGCGCGGGCGACTTTCCGCATGCCGCGCCACAAAGACGGGCGATTACCGCCGGCCGCTCAGCACCACCAGCGCTTGGCGCAGAACTTGCTCTCGCCGTTCTTGGCGTCCACGTCCACGTTCACGTCGCCGTTCCCGGTGGTGGCCGGGCCGGGGTTGTAGCCCATGACGATTTTGATGGTCTGCCCCACCTTGAGCTTCGCGCCCGCCTTCGGCGCCTGCGCCACGACGCGGTACTCCCCCGCCGGCACCGACGTGGACGCCTTCATCGTGATCTTCACCGTCGGCTGCACCGGTTTGAACAGGTCACCGGCCTTCGTATCGTTCCAACCGACGACCTTGGGCATCTTCTTGTGCTTGTCGTAGAACGCCCGCTGCTCGCCGGTCACGACCTTCACCGTGATCCCGCCGCCCCAGGTGGCAGCCGATCCGGCCTTGGGCGACATCTGGTGGATGAAGCGGTCGCCGACCAGGTCGGGCGCCTTGTCCCCGCCGGAGTCGCTCGACGATGAACCCACAATTCCCGATGCGCGGTTCACCAGCGGTTGCGTGCCTCCTCCGCCCAGCCGACCAGACCGTCCAGGTCCACCCACGATCCGTCGTCGGCGCGGGCGCGGCCGGCGAAGTGGCCGAAGCACTGGTGCGTCTCGTTGCCGATCACGCCGAACTCGGTCTTCGCCCGCTTCTCGTGGAACGGGTGGAACTCCACCTCGACCCGCGGCCCGGTGATGCGCCACGGCCGCAGCCAGTCGGACCGGTCGTAGTGCCACTCCAGCTCGTCGCCGATCTTGTGCAGGCGGCCGTCCAGGAACAGCGCGTTCTCGGTGGAGCCGGTGCCGTCGGTCCACTTGCCGCCGAGCTGGACGGACCGCCCGGGCGCGCTGCCCGCGGCCCAGTTCCAGGTGATCGAGTACGGCCACTTGCCGCGGCCGTGGTCGAGCACCGCGAACGAGTCGTCCGCGGAGATCGTGAACTCCTCGGCGCCGAGCCGCAGCACGCCGCTCACCGGGCGGCCGACGTCCTTGACCGTGTACTGGAAGCGGCGCGGCCCCCACGGGACGACGACGCCCAGCGATTCGTGCCCGTCGGGCAGCGGCACCTCGAGCTCCATCGACAGGCCGGGCGCGACGGCGCTGATCGTGGTGCCGCCGGGGTGCTGGTCGAGCACGATCCGCACGCCGCCGCCGCGGACCGACGCCCGTCCGGCGCCGCTGACCGGCGGGAGCACGGCGTGCGCGGCCAGCGGCACCACCACGTCCTTGGCCAGCTCGCGGCCGGTCTCCCGGTCGAGCACGTAGACGCCGTGCAGCCCGGCGTAGTCCAGCGAGGAGGCCACCAGGCCGACGATGTGCCGCGGGGTGACGATGCCCCAGTACTCCCAGCGCTTGGCGCGTCCCCAGCCGCGCAGGTTGGCGCGGTGCAGCGGGCGGCGGGTCCAGCCGACCGCGTCCGGGTTGAGCCTGCCGTCGGGCAGGCACAGGGCGACGGGTGCGGTGATCTCCCGTTCGTAGGTCATGGCAGCCGGAGCCTTTCGTTGATCGCGCGGACGACGTCCGCGGGCACCTTGAGCACGGCCCGGTCGTAGGTGAGCAGGCCGTTCAGCTCGTCCTCGACGTCGCTGAGCTGGGTGTAGACGGTCGCGCTCAATCCTTTCCCGATGGCCGGGACGATCTCGGTCAGGTGCATCCTGGCGAACGCGCCGGCGAGCCCGGCGGCCGTGTCGTGGTTGCGGTAGCCGAACCGCCGCTCGCCCCAGGTGTGGCCGGCGACGCGCAGGCCGTGGCCACCGTACTCCGACAGCACCAGCGCGCGCCGCTCGCCGCGGCGTCGGCGGGGCGGGCGGAAGCGGCGGAAGTAGACGTGCAGGCTGCGGACGTCGCCCGCGCCCTGGTCGTGCCAGCCGCTGGCGTGGTCGACGGTGCTGGTGGGGTCGAGCGCGGCCAGTTCGGCGGCGATGCGCGCGGCGTCGAACTGGCCCCAGCCCTCGTTGAACGGCACCCACATGGCCAGGCTCACCACGTTGCGCAGGTGCTCGACGGTCTCGCGCAGGTCGGACTCGAAGCGGGCCCGCCCGGCGGCGTCGGCCCGGCCGAAGCGGCGGTGCCGGCGGTCGGAGAGCCGCAGCGGGGTGAGCACCGGCGCGGTGACGACCAGCGGGTGGTACGGGCCGCCGCCGTTGACCAGGTCCTGCCAGACGAGCACGCCGAGCCGGTCGCAGTGGTGGTACCAGCGCAGCGGCTCGACCTTGATGTGCTTGCGCAGCATGGTGAAGCCGAGCCGCTTCATCGTCGCGATGTCGTGGATCATCGCGGCGTCGGACGGCGCGGTGTACAGCCCGTCGGGCCAGTAGCCCTGGTCGAGCACCCCGGCGTGGAAGTACGGCCGGCCGTTGAGCAGCAGCCTGGGCACGCCGTCCGCGTCCGGCCCGACGCCGAACGAGCGCATCCCCACGTAGCCGCGCACCCGGTCGGCACCGAGCTCGACGGTGACGTCGTACAGGAACGGGTCCTCGGGGCTCCACGGGCGCACCCCGGGGATGTCCAGCCGAACCGGACGCCCGGCGGGCACCCGGGCGCGGGCGACGGTGACCCCCTCGGCCAGGATCTCGACGTCCGCGGTACCGCCCCCGGTGCCGCCCCCGGCGTGCACGGTCACCTCGACGCGGCCGCCGGCCAGGTGCGGGGTCAGCGTGAGCCGTTCGACGTACGGGGTCGGCACGCATTCGGCCCACACGGTCTGCCAGATGCCGGACTGCGCGGTGTACCAGATGCCGCCGCGGCGCAGCCGCTGCTTGCCCCACGCGCCCTGGCCGCTGTCGGAGTCGTCGCGCACGGCCACGACCAGCGTGTTCTCCCCCTCGCCGAGCAGGTCGGTGACGTCTAGCGTGAACGGCAGGTAGCCGCCTTCGTGCGTGCCGGCCGTGACGCCGTTGAGCCGCACCTCGCACACCTGGTCGACCGCGCCGAAGTGGAGCAGGACCCGGCCGCCCGGCAGGCGGAAGCCGCCCGGCAGGGTGAGCGCGCGGCGGTACCACAGCGTCTGGCCGGGCCGGAGCTGCCGTCCGACGCCGGACAGCGGCGCCTCGGGCGAGAACGGCACCAGGATCCTGCCGTCGTAGGCGGCGGGCTCCCGCGCGTCGCCGGTGATCGCGTAGTCCCAGTGGCCGTTGAGGTTGAGGTGGCTGTCGCGGACGAGCTGCGGCCTCGGGTACTCGGGCAGGACCGCGCCGGGGTCGAGCCCGGCGCCCCAGGCGGTGGTGAGCTCACCCGACACGGGTCAGCCTGGTCAGCTCGCTGAGCGCGTCGAACGGCAGCGGCCTGGGCAGGCCGTGGCTCATCAGGACCGCGCCGTGGTGGATCGCGCCGGTGTCCTCGTCGCGGTAGACCGCGCCGGGTTCGAGCCCTCTGGGCCGGACCGGCGCGGTGGCCGGCTCCAGCGCCGACGGCCGCCAGACGAACACCACGACCTGATCGCCGCGCGTGTACTGCACCGCGCACGGGCCGAGCCGGTCCATCCTGCCGCCGTGCACGATCGGCCTGATCCGCTTGTACGTCTCCACCAGCAGCGCCGCCTCGCGCAGGTCGTCGCCGCTCCAGTGGCGCAGGTCGCCGCCGATGCCCAGGGCGCCGCTCATCGCCACGTGGAAGCGGAAGCGCACCGGCGTGCGGCGGCCGGTGAGCGCGTTCGGGCTGTCGGTGACCCAGGCGCCCATCGTGCAGGCGGGGTAGATCTGGCCGTAGCCGTGCTGGATGGCGACGCGCTGCGCGGCGTCGGTGTTGTCGGAGGTCCAGATCTGGTCGGTACGGGCCAGCATGCCCAGGTCGGCCCGGCCGCCGCCGGAGGCGCAGCCCTCGATGAGCAGATCGGGGTGCGCGGCGCGCAGCCGGTCGATGACGTCGTACACGTTGCGTACGAAGGGGACCCAGGTGTCGTCGCCGGCCTCGGTGAAGGGCCGGTTCATGTCCCACTTCAGGAACGCGATGTCGTGGCCGCTCACCAGGTCGTCGAGCCAGGCGTGCGCCCACTCGGCCACGTCGGGGCGGGAGAAGTCGAGCAGGAGCTGGTCGCGTACCTCGGTGGCGCGCCGGTGAGCCTGGCCGAGCACCCACTCCGGGTGCGCCCGGTACAGGTCGCTGTCGCGGTTGACCGACTCGGGCTCCACCCACAGGCCGAAGCGCATGCCGAGCCCGGTGACGTGGTCGATCAGCGGCTTCAGCCCGTCCGGGAAGCGTTCGGGGTTGGGCCACCAGTCGCCGAGCCCGGCGCGGTCGCTGGTGCGCGCGCCGAACCAGGCGTCGTCCACCACGAACAGCTCGACGCCGAGCTCGGCGGCCCGCTCGGCCAGCTCCATCTGCTGGGACTCGGTGACGTCGAACCCGGTGGCCTCCCAGGAGTTGTAGATCACCGGCCGGGTGCGGTTCGCGTCGGGCAGGACGTGCGCGCGGATATGGTCGTGCCAGCGGTGGCTGGCCCCGCCGAACCCGTCGGGGGCGTAGACGCCGGTGAAGACGGGTGTCTCCAGGCTCTCGCCGGGGCCGAGCCGCCAGGTCACGCCTTCGTGGCCGAAGCCGCCGCTCCAGGCGACCCGGTCGTCCTGGTCGCGTTCGAGGGTGACGCGCCAGCTTCCGCTCCAGGCCAGCGCGGTGCTCCAGACCTCGCCCGCGTCCTCGGTGGCGTCGCCGGCGTCCACCGCGAGCCAGGGGTTGGCGTGGTGGCCGCTGTGCCCGCGCCTGCTGGTCAGCACGGTCTCGGCGGGGGCGACGCGGGCGCGGCCGAGCCTGAACTCCGCGCCCCACGCGCCGGTGACGTGGCTGAGCCGGTAGTCGTCGCGGGCCGGCACGCTCCAGGCGGCCGAGTCGCAGCGCAGCACGGTGATCGGCGTGGCGCCGGCGTTGCGCAGCACGGTCCGGCGCTCGACGGCGTCACCGCCCGGCGGCACCCGGTAGTGCAGGGTGATCTCCAGCGGGTGGTGCCGGTCGGCGAAGCGCAGAACGAGGCCGTCCTCGCCGACCTGGTGGCCGAGGTGGCGCCAGTCCACGCCGCGCACGCCGTCGGCGTACCTGATCTGCAGCCCGGCCACGCCGAACCGCTCGCCGCCTTCGCCGGGCAGTTCCTCACGGCCGGCGGGCAGGGTACGGGCCTGGTCGAGGGTGAGCGGGCGGCCCCAGTGGACGCAGCGCGGCACGTCGTCGTCGCCGAGCCGGACGGCGTAGGAGCTGGACGGCGTGGTCAGCAGCCACAGCCGGTCACCGACGTGGATCATGGGCGGGTCTCCAGCCACACGGTGGTGTCCGGCGGCAGCGTGCCGCCGTCGAGCGGGCCGCTGGCCAGCAGGATCGCCTGGTGCGCGGGCAGCGGCACCGGGCGCGGGCCGAAGTTCATGACGAGCGTGAACCCGGGGTCGCGGCGGAAGGCCAGCACGTCGGGGTCGTCGTGCTCCAGCCAGGTCAGGTCGCCGGCGCCGAGTGCCGGGTGGCGGCGGCGTTCGGCCAGGGCCCGCCGGTGGAGGTTGAGCGCGGAGTCGGGGTCGGCGTGCTGGGCGGCGGCGGTCAGGCGGGCCCAGCCGTCCGGCTGGGGCAGCCAGGTCCGCACCGGGCTGGGCGAGAACCCGTACGGCGCGGTCTCGCCCGACCAGGGCAGCGGGATCCGGCAGCCGTCCCTGCCGATGAAGGCGCGGCCGGTGCGCTCGAACATCGGGTCCTGGCGTTCGCCGTCCGGGATGTCCAGGTGTTCCGGCAGGCCCAGCTCGTCGCCCTGGTAGAGGTAGGCGGCGCCAGGCAGGGCGAGCAGCAGCAGCGTGGCGGCCCTGGCCCGGCGGGCGCCCAGCTCGGCGTCCACGGCGACGCGGCCGAGCAGCACGTCGGCGGTGGGCCGGCGGACGAGGTCCTGGTCGATGCCGTACCTGGTGACCATGCGGGGCACGTCGTGGTTGCCGAGCACCCAGGGCACCGAGCCGCCGGTCCTGGCGGCCAGGGCGTGGGAGTCGGCGACGACGTCCCTGAACTCGGCCGCCGACCAGGGACGCGGCAGCAGCCTGAAGTCGAACAGCTGGGACAGCCCGTCGCCGGTCAGGTACGGCCCGGCCTGCGCGGACTCGCCGAACCACATCTCGGCCACAGTCATGCGGTCGCCCGGGTAGGAGTCGAGGATCTTGCGCCACGACCGGTACAGCTCCAGCAGCTCGGGCTGGTTCTCGTAGGGCAGCCCGGACTCGGCCGGCGCCCACGGGGAGTCCGGCGCCGCGGTGGTCACGTCGGGCAGGCCGGCCTGCTTGAACAGCAGGTTGGCGACGTCGATGCGGAACCCGGCCACGCCCCGGTCCAGCCAGAAGCGCAGTACCCGCTCGAACAGGGCGACCACGTCGGGGTGGCGCCAGTTCCAGTCGGGCTGGGCGGCGTCGAACAGGTGCAGGTACCACTGGCCGTCGCCCACCTGGGTCCAGGCCGGGCCGCCGAACTTGGAGACCCAGTTGTTCGGCTCGTCGCGGAAGATGAACCGTTCGCGCTCGGGGCTGCCCGGGGGCGCGGCCAGGGCCTGGCGGAACCAGGGGTGCTCGGCCGAGCAGTGGTTGGGCACCAGGTCCACGATCACCCTGATGCGCCGGTCGGCGGCCTCGGCCACCAGGGCGTCGAAGTCGTCCAGGGTGCCGTAGCGGGGGTCGATCGCCTGGTGGTCGGCCACGTCGTAGCCGCCGTCCGCCATCGGCGACGGGTAGAACGGGCTCAGCCAGATCGCGTCCACGCCGAGTCCGGCCAGGTGGTCCAGGCGGGAGCGCAGGCCGGGCAGGTCGCCCTGGCCGTCGCCGTCGGCGTCGGCGAAGCTGCGCGGGTACACCTGGTAGACGACGGCCTCGCGCCACCAGGGACGTTCATCGGACACTCTTGATCCTCCAGATCAGGCAGGCGCCCAGCACGGCGAACGCGGCGGCGACCCCGTACATCAGCCGGTAGCCGCCGGCCGAGGTGACGAGGGGCGCGGCGATCACCGGGCCGAGCAGGTTGGCGGCGGAGTTGGCCAGGCTGACGATGCCCAGGTCCTTGGCCCTGTCGCCGTCGGCGGGCAGGAGCTGGGTGACCATGGCCTGGTCGACGGAGGCGAACACGCCGTACCCGGCGCCGAGCAGCGCCGCCGCCGCGATGGCGGCCGGCCAGCTCGTCACGGACGTGAGCACCAGCGCGGACGCCGCCATGATCAGCCCGCCGGTGAACACGGCTGGCCGGCGCGCCCCGGCCCGGTCCGACAGCCACCCGGCGATCAGGGTCGGCACGACGCTGCTCAGCGTGAACACCCCCACCAGCACCATCACGCCCTGCTCGGCGGTGGAGCCGGGGAACAGCCGCTCGTAGTGGACGGCGTCGCGCAGGAAGTACAGCAGGTAGCCGATGCCCATGGCGAGCGTGAGCGTGATCAGCAGCCGGCTGAGCCAGGCCCAGGCGAAGTCGGGGTGGCGGCGCGGGCTGACCCACAGCCCGCGGGCGAAGGCCCGCGCGTCGAACCTGTTGGCGGTGGGTGCGCCTGCCGGGGTGTCGGGCGTGCTCAGCCCGAACGGCAGCACCAGCAGCAGGACCAGCGCCGCCATGGCCAGGAACCCGGCGCGCTCGCCGGTGAGCAGCACGGTGACCACCGCGCCGCCGAGCAGCGGCCCGCTGAGCTGGCCCACCGCGGCCAGCGCGGACACCGCGCCCCGCTGCCTGACGGGCACCTGGTCGGGGACGGTCGCGATGGCCGTGGCCAGCGCCGCGGTGAACGCGAGCTGCGCCAGCGCCCACCCGGCCACCAGCCCGGCCAGCGACTCCTGCCAGGCGAGGAAGGCCAGCGATGCCGCGCACACCAGCGCGCCGCCGACGATCCACGGCCGCCGCCGGCCGAAGCGCAGCCTGGTGCGGTCGGACAGCGCGCCGAACAGCGGGTTGGCCACGATGGTGCACACCGCGCCGACGGCGAACACCAGCGCCAGCGACGCCTCCTTGTGCGCCGGGTCGATGCGCGCCACGTGGGACGGCAGCAGGATCTGGGTCCCGACGGTCATCGCCATGATGATCCCCATCTGGGCCAGGGCCAGCAGCGTCATCCACCGGCCTGAGACCTTGGGGGGTTCCCGGACGTCGTCGCCGGCTCGTCGCGCGTCGTGGGTGGTCTGCGGGTCGCCCATGCGTGTCCTTCCACGGGCCGAAACATGAGTGGGTGACACGTTAGAACATGACAGGGTGTTATGTTAAGAGGGTGATCGAGCTTCCCGGCGTGCGCCGCCTGCCGGTGCAGCAGCGCAGCATCGAGCGGGTCGAGCGCATCCTCGACGCCTGCGCGGCCCTGCTGGACGAGGTGGGCTTCGACGCGCTCACCGTCGCCGAGGTCGCCAGGCACGCCGGGGTGCCCGGCGCGACCGTCTACCAGTTCTTCGACGGCAAGCCCGGCCTGATGCGCGCGCTCGCGCTGCGCAACCTGGACTCGCTGCTGGTGCGGCTGCGCCGGCGGGTCGCCACGGAAGCGGCGCTGACCTGGCCGCGGGCGGCGGAGATCGTCATCGAGGAGACCGTCGAGATGCGGCGGGCGGTGCCCGGGTTCACCGTGGTGGACTTCGCCGACACCCGGCCGGGCGGCGCGTCGTTCCTGCCGCCTGGCGAGGCGGCCGAAGGCGGTGACGTGCTGGCCGAGCGGCTGTACGCGTTCGCCGTCGAGGAGGCGGGGCTGCCCGCGCTGCCCGACCCGTACCGGGTCATGCGGCTGGCGATCGAGACGGCGGCGGTGGCGCTGCGGCTGGCCTTCCACGGCACGCGGAACGGCGACCCGGCGATGATCGACCAGGGCCGCCGCCTGCTGCGTGCCTATTTCGCGGATCTGTCAGGGGACACCGGCCGCTGAGGCCGGGACGAGCGGGCACGGCACGACGCCCCCGGCGTGGCCGTACCGTGCCCTGTCTCGGGAGGCGGAGTCCTCGGGGGGCGGCGCCTACGCCGGGCGGATCGCGAGCGCGTGCCTGAACACGTCGCGCGGGTCCCAGCGGGCCTTCACCCGCTGCAGCCGGGCGTAGTTGGCGCCGTAGTAGAGCGTCGACCAGGGCACGCCCGAGGTGTTCCAGGCCGGGTCGGCGTGATCGATGTCCGGGTAGTTGATGTAGGCGCCGCCGAGTCCGCCGCCGGGCACCGGCACGCCGCCGGTGGACTCGAACGTGCGCTTGTGGAAGCGGCGCACCCACTCCAGGTGGACGTCGCCGTCCTTGGCCGGGTCCCAGGTGGCCAGGTGGAGCACCTTGAGAATCGACTGCCGTTCCACGGTGGCGGTCGCCGCCGGGTCGACGGTGTTGACCCGGCCGCCGTACGACAGCAGCCACAGCATCCCGCTCGACGCCTCGCCCGGCTTGTGCAGGTGGTCGAAGGCGACGTCGGCCTGCGCGTCGGTGAACGGCCGGCGCAGGTAGGCCGACTTGCCCTTGTAGTGCCCGGACTCCGACTCCGCGCCGAGCGACAGCGCGCGCACCGCCTCGAACCAGGGCTGGCGCACCAGCGGCCAGATCTGCGCCTCGGGGGTGACCCCGTCGGCGATCGCGGCGAAGTGGTCGCGCAGCAGCTTCTCCGCGTCGGGGACGTCGGCGTCGATCTGGGTGGGCATGATCATGCCGCCTGGGTCCTCGCCCGGCTGACGTCCGGGGATGAGCAGCGAACCCCACAGCGACGCGTACGGCGTGCCGGGCACGCTGTTGCGCGCGTGCCACTCGCCGTGGTTGCGCAGCAGCCTGCGGAACGACCTCCTGGTCATGCCGGCCCACGACCAGGACGCCACGCCCGACAGCACCGTGGCGGGCGGCCTGGGCAGCAGCGTGCGCGGGTCGTCGCCCCTGGCGGCGGGATCGCGCATCCAGTAGCGGGTGACGACGCCGAAGTTGCCGCCGCCGCCTCCGGTGTGCGCCCACCACAGGTCGTGGTTCGGGTCCTTGGGGTTCCTGGTGGCCACCACCGCGCGGGCCCGGCCCGACCTGTCGACCACCACGACCTCGACGGCGTGCAGGTAGTCGACGGTCAGGCCGTCGCGCCGCGACAGCGGGCCGTACCCGCCGCCCGCGATGTGCCCGCCCGCGGCCACGCCGCCGCACTGGCCGCCCGGGATGGTGACGCCCCAGCCGAGGTAGAGCTTGCGGTAGGCCTGCATCAGCGTCGCGCCGGCCTCGATGGCGAACGCGCCGCGCCGCTCGTCGAAGTACACCTCGGACATCTCGCACAGGTCGATGACGACCTGGGCGCCGTCGCCGACGAAGTTCTCGTAGCAGTGGCCGCCGCTGCGCACGGTGACCCGCTTGCCGGCGCGTACCGCGTCGCCGACGGCCTTGACCACCTGCTCGGTGGAGCCGGCCAGGTGGAAGTACTCGGGCTCGGGGCGGAAGCGCTGGTTCGTCCTGCGCACCGCCAGGTCCGCGTAGCGCGGATCGTCCGGCCCGACGATGACGGGCCCGAGCGGCGGGGCGGCGTCCGTGCCGCCCCGCGCGGGGTCCGCCGGGAGCAGTCCGGCCGCGACGGCGCCACCGCCGGTCGCGGCCGCGCCGCCGATGAATCCCCGCCGGGTGACCTCGCTCATGATCGTTACCCCCTGCGTCGAAGTGTCTGACTGCCTGCCGTGATCGACGCTAGGCGCGGGGACGGAACGGCAGAATGCACCCACGCGCACACCGGGGTGGAGCTGACTGCACCCCGGTCCGGCAGGTGCCTGCCGCCCGCGGCTCCGGGGACGAGTCATCGGAATTCACCACGAACCCCGGTGATCTATGCGCGATGATGTCCTGGTGCCGGTCGAAATCTCCGAGCGGGAGGCCGAGGTGCTCGCCGCCGTCGGCGCTCACCTGTCCAACGCGCAGATCGCCAGCAAGCTGCACATCTCGGTGCGCACGGTGGAGAGCCACGTCTCGTCCCTGCTGCGCAAGTACGGCGTGGCCGACCGCCGGGCGCTGGCCGCCCTGGCCGGTGGACCCGCCGCCGCGCCGCCCGCGCTGACCGGCCTGCCCGCGGCCAGGACGTCGTTCGTCGGCAGGTCGGCCGAGCGGGCCGCGGTCGCAGCGGCGTTCGGCGAGTCCAGGCTGGTCACGCTGCTGGGGCCGGGCGGGGTCGGCAAGACCAGGCTGGCGACCACGGCCGCGCCCGCGCTCCCGTACGGCGGGGTGTTCGCGGACCTGGCGCCGGTGCGCGGCGGGTTCGCGGCGCAGGCGATCGCCGCCGCGCTCGGCGTGGCGGAAGGGCCGCAGCAGCCGCTGACGGAGGCGGTGGCCGAGCGGCTGGGCGACGGCCCGTCGCTGCTCGTGCTGGACAACTGCGAGCACCTGCTGGACGAGGTGGCCGGGCTGGCCGACTGGATCCTGGCCACCTGCCCGGGCAGCCGGATCCTGGCCACCAGCCGCGAACGGCTCGGACTGCCCGGCGAGCGCATCGTCCTGGTGGAGCCGCTGCCGCTGGACTCCGACGCGCCCGCGCTGTTCACCGACCGGGCCCGCGCCGCCGACCCGGATTTCGCCGCCGACCCGGACGTGATCGGGGAGATCTGCGCCAGGCTCGACGGCATGCCGCTGGCCATCGAGCTGGCCGCCGCGCGCAGCGCCGCGCTGGGCGCGGCGGGCCTGCTGACCGCGCTGGAGGACCGGCTGCGGCTGCTGACCGGCGGGCGCGGCGCGGACGAGCGGCACCGCTCGCTGCGCGCGGTGGTCGGCTGGAGCCACGACCTGCTGGACGAGGAGGAACGGTCGCTGCTGCGCCGCCTGGCCGTGTTCGCCGGCGGGTTCGATTTGGACGCGGTCGTGTCGGTGTCCGGCGAATCCCCCGGCGCCGCCGCCGACGTGCTCGGCCGGCTGGTGGACAAGAGCCTGGTGGTCCGGGTCGGTCAGGGCAGGTGGCGGCTGCTGGAGACGGTGCGCGACTTCGCCGCCGAGCGGCTGGCCGGATCGGGCGAGCGGGACGAGGTCCGCGTCCGGCACCTGGAGTGGGCGGCGGCGAGCGCGGAGGCGCTGGCGCGGCGCTCCGACGGCGGCTGGCAGGACGACTTCGACGCGGTCGCCGACGACCTGCGGGCCGCGCTGGCCGCGGCGCCGGAGCCGGGCGCGTTGCCGCACCGGCTGGCCCGCTCCCTGGCCGGGCTGTGTTACACGCGGCGCTTCCTGGCCGAGTCGCTGGAGACCTACCGCGAGGCGGCGCGGCGCGCCGTCGATCCCGCGCAGGCCTGCCACGACCTGCACCGGGCCGCGGCCTGCAGCTACCTGGTCGCGGACGGCGGCGGCCGGGTCATCGGGCTGCTCACCGAGGCGACGGAGCTGGCCAGGGCGGCGGGCGACGCGAACCTGACCGCGTCCTCGCTGGCCGCGACCGTGGCGACGACCGCCAGGAACCCCGGCTGGCACGGCGCGGAACTGCCCGCGGAACAGGTGCGCGAGCTGCTGGAGCAGGCCAGGTCCACCGGCGACCAGCGTGATCCCGTGGTGGCCGCGTGGGTGGCCGCCGCGGCGGCGTGGATGACGCCGCGCGAGCCGTACCAGGCCGACGTGGGACTCGCCGAGCAGGCGCTGAAGGCGGCCAGGGCGACGGGCGATCCGGTGCTGATCAGCTCCGCGCTCGACGCGCTGACCAGCGCCACCCACGGCCACGGACGGCTGCGGGCCGCCCAGGAGATCAGCCTGGAACGATTGTCGCTGGTGGATTCGATGTCGCGGCGCGACCCGCTGACGGCCCCCGAGATCGTGGACGCCTTCCACATGGCGGCGCGGTGCGCGATCGTGGCCGGCGACCTGCCGCAGGCGCTGGAGCTGGGCCGGCGGGCGGAGGCGGACGAACTGCTCGGCGCCGACCAGTACTTCATCGGGGCCAACAACCTGGCGCTCACTCTGGCGCTGCTGGGCGCGTTCGACGAGGCGCTGGCGCTGGTCGACGCGGGCTGGGACGGCTGGCAGCGGGTCGGCCGGCCGATCACCGGCATGATGGTGCCGCTGGTGGTGACCCCGATGCTGGTGCACGGCCTGCGCGGGGACGAGCGGCGGCACCGGCTGTGGCGCTCCCGGGTGGAGGGGCTGGGCGGCGGCGTGTTCACCCGGTCCACGCTGGCCGGCTTCGCCGAGGGGCTGGTCGCGGTGCACGCCGGGCGGGTAGATGGGGCCGCGGCGACGGTCGCCCAGTTGTTCTCCGCCGACACCAACATGCAGTTCCGCGCCTACGCGCGGGCCACGGGCGGCGAGCTCGCGGTCATCGCGGGGCTGCCGGACGCGGCGGCGCGGCTGGCCGAGGCCGAGCCGCCGGCCGCCGAGAACGCGTGGGCGGCGGCCTGCCTGGCCCGGGCCAGGGGCCGGTTGCGCGGCGACAGGGACGAGCTGGAGGCGGCGGTGGCGGGCTGGGAGCGGATCGGCGCCCGCTACGAACGGGCCCGCACGCTGCTGCTGCTCCCCGACAGGTCCGGCGAGGGCCGCGCCGAACTGTCCGCACTGGGCTGCGCGTAGCACGACCGGGGTCCCTCCCTCATGCCGGGGCCCCTCCCGCCAGGCCGGGGCCCCTTCGCCGGGGTCAGGCGGTGAGGAAGGGCACGAGCGCGGCGGCGAACGCCGCCGGGTCCACCTGGCCGTGCGCCTGGCCGTCCATCAGCGTGAGCGTGGACTCGGGCAGCGCCGCCGTCACCGCCTCGGCCGCGTTCCGCATCCGGGGGCTGCTGTCCGTCCCCGCCAGCACCAGCGTCGGCACGTGGACGCCGGCCAGCCGCTCGACCGGCACCGGCCCCGCCCCCACCACGGCCGCCTCGTAGGCCAGGGTGTGCGCCACGCCTTCCAGCTCCGCCCAGAACGGGTGCTCCCGCATGGCCGCCACCGCCTCGGCGGGCAGCTCCGCGCCCCCGGTCATGAACCGCTCCACCGCCTCACCCCGCCGCCCCGCCTCGACCAGCCCGGTCAGCTCGGCCCGGCTGGGCAGCGGCGGCCGGGAACGGTCGGTGACGTACGGCGGCTCGAACACCGCCAGCCTGGACATCTCCACGCCCGCCGCGGCCGACTCCAGCGCCAGCGCGCCGCCCGACGACCCGCCGAACACCGCCGCCCGTCCCCCCGCGGCCGCCGCGATGACCGCGCGCAGGTCCTCGATCTCGCGGCGCACCGCGTACGGCTGGGTGTCGCCGCTGTGGCCGCGCCCGCGCCGATCGTAGGAGATGACGGTCAGGTACGGCGCCAGCGCCTGGGCCAGGCCGGTCATCACCGGGTCCGACATGGTGGAGAACGCCCCGGCGACCAGGACGACCGCCGGCCCCTCCCCGGTGCGCCGGTAGGCGATGGTGGTCCCGTCGGCGGACGAGAGCTTGTGCAGCTCGGCGTTCAGTTCTGCGTTCATCTCTGCGTTCATTTCTGGGCCTTTCGCGAGCGGACGGTGATGGCGGACAGGATCAGCAGCCCGGTGAGCCCGAAGGCCGCCGGATAGCCGGTGTGCACGATGACGAGGCCGAACCCCATGGCCCCCACGCCGATGCCGACGTCGTAGGCGATGTTCCACAGGGCGCTGACCGCGCCGTAGTCGGCGGGCCTGGCGCCGCTCATCATCAGCGCCATGCTGGCGTTCTGCAGGACGCCGAACCCGGCGCCGAACAGGACCATCCCGGCCGGCACCAGCGCCGGGGCGGCGGTGAAGACCAGCGCGAGCATGCCGGCGGCCGCGGCGAGCAGCCCGGGCAGCATCAGCCGGTCGGAGCCGTGCCGGTCGCCGAAGCGTCCGGCCCACCAGCGGGCCAGGGTGGTGGCGACGCTCTGCGCGAGCAGCGCCACCGCCGCGCCCTGGACGGCCAGCGGCAGGAACGTGGCCACCACGCCGGCCGCGACGGTGCTCGCCGCGAACATGATCGACGGCCTGACCAGCGCGGGCCTGCGGAGCGTGGCCAGCACGCCGAGCGGTTCCTCCGGCACGGGCCGGCGGCCGGGCAGCCCGCCGACCGCGGCGAGACCGGCCAGCGCGGCGACCCCGCCGGCGGCGAAGACCGGCGCGTACCCGATGCTCTCGGTCAGCCAGACGCCCAGCGGCATCGCGGCCATGGACGGTATCCCGCAGATGACGCCGTACACGCCGAGTCCCTCGCCGCGCCGTTCCGCGGGCACGGCCTGGGCCACCAGCGCGCCGCCGAGCACCGCGACGACCGCGAACCCCAGCCCGCGCACCACGCAGACGGCCAGGATGGCGGCCATCTCACCGGACAGCCCGAGCACCAACGCGGGCGCGCCGAGCAGCAGGAACCCGGCGGCGAACACGGCCCGGTAACCGAACCTGGCCAGCAGCCGGGGCGTGACCAGCTCCGCGGCGACGGTGGCGAGCATCATCGCGCCGGTGGTGAGCCCGGCGCCGAACCCGTCGGCGCCGACGGACACCGCGTACAACGGGACGGTGGCGAACAGCAGGTAGAAGCTGACCGAAGAGCCGCACCCGGCCAGCACGGCCAGCGCGAACGCCCGGTTCCAGAGCCGGGGCCGCCCCGGCAGGCCGGCGGTGGACGGGCCGGTGGACGGGCCCGTGGACGGAGTGGTGAGCGTGGCGGTCATCGGTGCCTCCTCGGCGTGGTCGCCCTGCCGAGAACGATGCCTGTCGTGGCCACGCAGCCACATCCGTGCCCGCCACGGATCCACCACTGACGCCCCCGCCCCCGCCGGTCGGAAACGAGGCCGGGGTCGCTCAGCGGATGATGCCGGCCTTGGCTGCCGCCCGCTCCGGGGTGCGTTGCGCCGCCGCGTAGGCCGCGCCGCGCACCCGCTGCCCCCATCCTGCCGGCCGCAGCCCGGGGATCGGGTGCCTGGTGGGGTCGAACCTGGTCGGCAGCTCGGCGTCCCGCATGGCCGGCGCGACCAGGCCGACCTGGCCGAAGATGTGCCACGGCCCGGTCCGCCCGGCGACGAGCAGGTCGAACAGCAGCGGCGCCGCCTCCGCCGCCCTGGTCAGCGGGCCGAACCTGGCCGGTAGCGGCCGGTCCGCCTGGGGCAGCGCGGCGAGCCACACCCGCCGACCGGCGACCGCGTACGGGAACAGGGAGCCGTACAGGCCGGGGGCCCAGGCGGTGGCGGGGCGCAGCAGGCGGCGGCCGAGCGGGGTGTGGCCGGTCGTGGCCAGCAGCAGTTCCGCGTCGGCGCCCTCCTGGTGCCAGCGCAGGGCCAGGCCGAGGATGTCCGGCAGCGGCGGTGGCAGCCCGGCGGCGCGCGAGAGCCTGGCCAGGCCGTGCAGTTCCATCCGCTGGTCGAGGAACGGCGCGCCCCAGTGGCGTGAGGTGCCGTGCAGGCGTAGTTCGGCCTCGAACAGCCGTCCCGCCGGGTGCAGCGGCCGGCCGCGCCGCAGCCGCGCCGCCGCGCCGAAGGCCGCCGCCAGGCCGGAGCCCACGGCGGAGGTCACCGGCCGTACCATGATCCCCCCATTCGTCACCGGTTGGTCCGCTACCCGAGGTGGCGCGGCGGAATCACCCGGTCACCGGCCACCCTTCATCGCGAACTCCGCCATATCCGTTTTCTCAGCCTTTGAGGAAGATGAGGGGTCGCGTACGTACCTCCCCACGGCAGATCCCGGTTTCTGGAGGTACGCGATGCACCGCAGACTCGTCCTGCTCTCCGCCGCCGCGCTCGTCCTCGCGGCCGGCCTGGTTCCCGCCGGCGCCGCGCAGGCGGCCGGCGGGAGCGGACTCGATCCCGGGCCGGTTCGCTGGAACGCCGCCGACACGTGGTCGGAACGCAGGGACGTCCTGCAGTACTGGACGCCGCAGCGCATGCTCGCGGCCAGGCCGCTGGCCTCGCCCCCGCCGCGCAGCGACAGCCGGTCGGGCCGGCCGACCCAGGGCGACCCGTGGTCGGTGCGCGGCACCTCGGGCTCCGGCGCGCGACTGCAGGCCGTCGTGAACAACAGCCCCGGCCTGCGCTGGACCGACGGCGGCTCGGTCGTGCGCGCCACCGGCCGCGTCTTCTTCACCACCGCCGACGGCGCCAACTCCTCCTGCTCGGGCACGGCGGTGACCAGCGCCAACGAGAGCGTGGTGATCACCGCGGGCCACTGCGTGAAGCTGAACGGCCAGGCGCACCGCAACTGGGTGTTCGTGCCGGCCTTCTCCAACGGCCGCCGTCCGTTCGGCACCTGGGCCGCGGCCAGGATGGTGACCACCCGCCAGTGGAACGCCCGCGAGGACATCAACTTCGACATGGCCGCCGTGGTCGTCGCCCCGTTGCAGGGCCGCACGCTCACCGACGTCGTGGGCGGGCAGGGGGTGGCGTTCAACCAGCCGAGACGGCGGCAGATGTTCGCCTTCGGCTTCCCCGCGGCCCGGCCGTTCGACGGCTCCGACCTGATCTACTGCAGCGGGCGCGCCATCGACGACCCCGTCCAGACCACCGACCTGGGGCTGCGCTGCGCCATGACCGGCGGGTCGAGCGGCGGCCCGTGGTTCGCCGGCTTCGACGGCTCGACCGGCATCGGCTGGCTGAACTCGGTCAACAGCTTCAAGTACGACTTCGCGCCGAACTTCATGTTCGGCCCGTTCTTCGGCGACGAGGTGATGTCGGTCTACCAGACCGCGCAGCGCGCCAACGCGCTCTGAGCGTGCCCTGCCCCCTCCGGGACGGCGTTCAGACGGCGTCGCGCTGGATGGGGCAGGTCATGCAGTGGGTGCCGCCGCGACCCTTGCCCAGCTCGAAACCCTCGATCTCGATCACCTCGACCCCGTGCTGACGCAGTTTGCGGTTGGTGAACTGGTTCTTGTGGTAACCGATGACCACGCCGGGGGCCAGGGCGAAGAAGTTGTTGCCCGAGTCCCACTGCTCGCGGGCCTGCTGGTAGTCGTCGCCGCCGGTCGGGACGATCTCCAGCCGGTCGATGCGCAGCGCGTCCTGCAGGGCTGGCAGCAGGCCGGGGTCGCGGTGCACCTCCAGCGTGCCGCTCTTGTCGCCTGGACGCAGGCTGTAGGCGGTGGCGGCCTCCAGGAACGGCGGGTAGGCGCTGGCCTTGTCGACGTCCAGGAAGGTGAAGACGGTGTCCAGGTGCATGTAGGAGCGTGACTTGGGCACCTCGACCGCGATCACCCGCTCGGCCGCCTCGGCGGCGAACAGCGACAGCGCCAGGTGCTCGATCGTGCGCGGGTTGGTGCGCTCGCTGATGCCGATGGCGACGGTGGCGTTGCCGATCGGCATCATGTCGCCGCCCTCCATGGCCGCGCTGCCGTACGACTCCTCGTTGAAGCGCTCGTCGTCGCCCGCGTACGGGTACCAGTACGAGAAGTCGTGCCCGGCGAACATCGGGTGGTAGTGGTAGACGGTCGACTGGTTCATCGTCTCCAGCAGCCGTACCCGGAAGTACATCGGGTTCAGCGACAGCCCGCCGTACAACCACGCGGCCGGGTCGCGCTGGTAGAGCGAGTTGGGCAGGGCGGGCAGGACGAACTCGCGCGGGTGCGACGACGCGGCCACCAGCGAGTGGCCGTCCAGGTCGGCGGCGCCGAACTCCTCCTTGGTCAGCCCGCCGATCAGGTGCGTGGCCAGCCGGGCGCCGCTCCAGCCCGCCAGGGTCTCGCGCACCACGTCCACCAGCGCGGGGCCGACGGTCAGGTGGGTGACGGCCTGCTCGATGGCGCGCTGCTTGGCCTCGAAGCTCGTCTCCAGCGCCTCGGCCAGCAGTTCGTGGTGGTAGAACACCTCGATCCCGCGCTCGCGCATCACCTGGACGAACGCGTCGTGCTCGCGCTGGGCGCGCTCGACCCACAGGATGTCGTCGAACAGCAGCTGGTCGTTGTTGGACGGGGTGAGCCTGCGCAGGCTGAGGTCCGGCCGGTGAACGATCACCTTGCGCAGGGTCCCGACCTCGGAGTGGACGCCGAAGGGCCGATCAGTCATGGGCAGATACCTTCCCCGATCACCGGAATTTCATGACCTGCCGTGAACTGGGGTGTTCTCGGCCGATCGCTCTGGGTAGTCACTACCGGAGGTTCGCAAGCACCGTCATCGGGGGATGCCGCTATGCAGGGGGACGACCGGCACGATGCCAGTGACCTGGTGTTCGACGTGCTGGAGCCGGCACCCGTGGGCATCGCGGTGTATCGGGGCCCCGAGCACCGCCTGAGCTACACCAACCGGGCGCACCGGGCGCTGTTCGGCGAGCGTGAGCTGGGCAAGCCGGTCCGGGAGGCGTTCGCGGACGTCGCCAGGCACGAGAGCTACTTCCAGCTCTTCGACCGGGTGTTCGAGACCGGTGAGCCGATCGTCCTGCACGACGTGCCGGGCGACCACGCCATGGTCACCACCCGCCCCGGGCCGATCTTCATCACGTTCAGCCTGTCGCGGATCGCGCTCGGCGACGGCGAGTACGGCCTGCTGGTGGTCTGCCTGGACGTCACCGACCAGGTCACCGCGGTCAAACGGGTGCAGGCCATCGCCGACGAGCGCTCCCGCATCCTGCGCCGGCTGCAGACCCTGATCCGGGTGAGCACCCAGATCGTCTGGGTGGGCGACCCGGAGGGCCTGGTGATCGAGCAGAGCCCGGGCTGGGAGCGGCTGACCGGGCAGACGTGGGAGGAGTACCGCGGCACCGGCTGGATGCGGGTCGTGCACCCCGACGACCGCGGGCCGACCATCCGCTCCTGGACGCAGGCCGTCGAGCGGGTCGCCGAGGTGTGGGAGCACGTCTACCGGCTGCGCGGCCTCGACGGCGAATACCGCCACTTCCGCGCCCAGGCCGTGCCGATCAAGGAGGACGGCCGGGTGGTGGAGTGGGTGGGCACCTGCACCGACATCGAACAGGAGTGGCAGGAGCAGCGCCGCCAGCGGCTGCTCGACAGCGCCGCCGAGGCCACGGTCAACCTGACCAGCCTGGAGGAGATGCTGGGCGCGCTGGCCGACGTCATCGTGCCGGAGCTGGCCGACGGCTGCGGCGTGCATCTGGTGACCGATCTGGCCGAGGGGCTGGCCAGCGGCAGCTCGCTGGTCGCCGAGCGCGTCGCCACGGCCGCGCGGCCGGGCCTGCCGCGGATGCCGACGTTCGGCGAGGAGCGGCTGATGCCCGAAGGCGGGCTGGCGCAGGCCATCCGCCAGGGCAGGCCGGTGCTGAAGACGTTCCCGCCGGGCTCGCCGCCGCCCGACTTCGTGCCCACCGGGACACGGACGTGGCTGCGCGCCAGCCAGGCCAACAGCGCGGTGCTCATCCCGGTCACCGTGGACGGCACGGTCGCGGCCGTGGTCACCGCGGCGACCTGTGGCGATCGTCCGCCGCTTGAGCAGGGCAGCGCCGCGCTGCTGAGCCAGATGTTCGAGCAGGCGCACGACGCGCTGCGCAACGTGATGCGGTTCCAGCGGGCCAGGCAGATCGCCTTCGCGCTGCAGCACAGCCTGCTGGCCGAGCCGCCGCGGGTGCCTGGACTGCAGATCACCGCCCGCTACCGGGCCAGCCTGGCCGCCGCCGAGGTGGGCGGCGACTGGTACGACTCGTTCGTCCTGCCCGACGGCGCGACCGTGCTGGCCATCGGCGACGTGGCCGGCCACGACCTGCGCGCGGCCGTCGCGATGGGGCAGCTGCGCAACATGCTCAGGGGCATGGTGGTCGACCGGCAGGAGCCGCCGGGAGAGATCCTGTCCCGGCTGAACATCGCGACGGGCACGCTCTACGGCGAGGAGACCGCGACCTGCGTGCTGGCCAGGGTGGAGCGCGGCGACGGCGGGCACCGGCTCAACTACTCCGTCGCCGGGCACCCGCCGCCGCTGCTGGTCACCGGCGACGGGCAGGGCCGGTACCTGGAGGCCGGCGGCAATCCCCTGCTGGGCGTGCCGATCGACTTCGGCTTCGTCTCGGCGCTCGAACCGCTGCCGCCGATGAGCACGTTGCTGCTGTACACCGACGGGCTGGTGGAGCGGCCCGGCGAGAACATCGAGGAGGGCCTGATGCGGCTGAGCGTGCTGGCCGAGACGCTGGCCGGCGCGACGGTGGACGAGTTCTGCGACGAGCTGCTGAGCGGGCTGCCGCTGTCGGGCGAGGACGACGTGGCCATGATCGCGCTGCGCCTGCCCGGATGAGCGCCCGGCCAGTGCCACCGGCGGGTGAGTTGATAATGTGAACTCATGTCAGTTCACATTCAGGACTCGCCCGTCCGGGCGTATCGTGACGCCGGCGAGGCGCACGACCTCGACGCGCTGATGGCCACGCTCTCCCCCGGGGT
>NZ_JABCPZ010000171.1 GCF_013283785.1 Nonomuraea antri | reverse complement strand
GTCCTGGGCGGGTCGTCCTGCTGGGGGCGGCATGTCACATTCGCGGGACGGCCGGCGTCTTAGAGGGTGACTGAACGCAATCGCGAACCGCACCGCGAGGTGACCCCATGGCGACGTCCTCACACATCGAGCCCGGATCCTGGCGGATCGTCCTGGAGGCGACCGAGGCCAGGCTGACGACGAACGGCAGGCAAGGCCCACGGCCGCTGTACGCGCCGTCGCGCCTCGACGGCTCCTTCTACCTGCGTCCTACGGGGACGCTGGCAGGCTTCGACCTGCACCTACCCCTACCCCTGCCTCCGCACCGGTTCTCTTCGCCCCGGCCTTCTTCACCCCGGTTCTCTTCGCACCGGGCGGAGCCGCCGGTGCTGCACTGGGAGTCCGCCGAACTCGACGGCGACGCCCGGGCGTGGCTGCGGTTCGGGTCCTTGGAGGTGTGCTCACCCGTGTCGGTGATGTGCGCCGAGATCCCCGGCGAACGGCCCTACGTGAAGATCGTCCTGGAGACGGTGTTCTGGTCGGGTAGCCTGCGCCTGCCGGGCTCGCGGTGGCTACGTCCGCGCCCGGTGACGCTCCGGCTCTTCACCGAGATCCGCAACGCGGAACACGTCCGGCCTTCGGCATGATGGAGGGGTGGCGGATCTGGTGCGGGAGGAGGCCGCAGACCTCTTTGACGCAAAGCCATCCGGCACAACGCGGCCGGCCGCGCACGTTCGGGCCGCGCACGTTCGGGCCGCGCACGTTCGGGCCGCGCACGTTCGGGCCGCGCACGTTGAGGCGGCGGACCTTCCGGACGTACACGTTCAGGACGTGCGCCTTCCGGACGTCCCGGACACCTCGTGCGCCTCACTCGCCTTGCGCGCCTCGCTCGCCGACCGGATGCTCGCACTGAGCGACGAGGCCGCCTCTCATCCCAACGTCCGTCCGCATCCTGGCACGCCAGCGATCTTCCGTCTGCACGCCGAGGACACCATCGACTCCGACGCCAACCTCCGGGACCTGAAGGGTCAGGAGCGCCTGAACGTGTTGCGCACCTTCCTCCGGCCGCTCGCCCGCCGCCGCATGGGCAAGCCCCGTGCCGATGATCACGGAGGGTGCATCCGTACATCCCATGCTCGACTTCGACGTCCCAACCGGCCGCGCGACGCGGATCACCGGGCCGCGATGACCGCAGTGGCGGGGAGGAGGGGCCGATCGTGCGGGTGCGCTTGAGCGCCGTACTGGAGACGCCGGACGGGCGGCTGCTGTCCCTGCGACAAGACCCACCGAACGGCACCCCGCGCCACCTCCTGCCCGGCGGCCTGGTCGACACCCCTGCGACGGACTTCGAGCACGCACTGCGGCGCCTCCTGCGCGAACGGTTCGGCATCAAGTCCACGATCGGCCCACTCATCCACATCGACCGCACGGGCATCCACGACGAGTACGTCTTCGCCGCCCACGACGAGCACGTTTTCGCAGACCAAGGCGCAGACCACGACACCGCCCACAGTGGGGACCACGGCGACCTGCCCGGCGGTCGCGGCCCGCAGCTTGGTGGCCCAGCGCCGAGCGGTTGCCGCTGGGACGGGATCGACCTCACACCCGCCGCCATCCACGCCGCCGCCTTCGTGCCGGCGGGGGTCGGCCTGCTACTGGCTGGTCACCTCCGACACGGCCGGCGGCCATGGACCCTGCCCGACATACGCTCACGGCCCCGACCTGAGCGACGCCACCACAGAACCCGCTGAGCCTCGCCACCACAGGACCGCTGAGCGACGCCGCCACGGGCCTGTTGACCGGTTCCCCCAGGGGCTCGTTGAGCGACGCCACCACGGGCCCGTCGAGCGATGCCATCCCGGGGCGCGTTGAGCGTCGTCACCACATGACCCCGTTGGGCGTCGCCACCCCGAGGCTCGCTGAGCGTCGCTATTACAAGCCCGTTAAGCGGCGTCCGGGTCCGATGGATGGTCGGTCGTGCGGCGACAGTCGCGGCGCGTGACCCACCCCCAACCTCCTCCTATCGCAGCGTGAGCGGGGTGGTCACGACGAGGGCCCAGTCGTCCCGGTTCGCAATGTCCGTCCAGGCGATCACCGGCCGTCCGCGGTCGTCCAGTGCCATGGACAGGCCGCCGCCGTCCGGTCGGAGTTCGGCGTCCCACGGGTCCCACTTGTCGTCGTCGCCGTCGGCGTCGTGGCCGGGGGCTCGGCGGATCTTGGTGACGGGGGTGCGTGTGCACCGCGTTCCGGTGCAGGTGGCGAGGACGATTCTGCTGCGGTCGGGGTCCTGGAAGGCGACCAGGGCTCGTCCCCGGCGGTCCAGGACCAGGGCCAGCCCTTCGTGGCGCTGCCCCGGGTCGGTCAGCTTGACGGTGGCGGCCTGCGAGCATTCGCGCGTGTGGCAGTCGAGCAGGGTGATCGGGCCGTCGAACGCGTCACGGTAAGCGATCAGCGGGCGGCCGTCGTCCCTGATCACCATGGCGGCCTTGGCGGTGCGGAGGTCGCGGGAGTAGTAGCCGTCCGGATCCTCGGGGACGGGCCGGCCCGTGCGTGACCGCGTGCAGACGGGATCGTCGCAGGAGATCACGGCGAGGACGCCGGTCTCGACGTCGATGGTGAGGACGACCGGACGATCGTCCCGGCCCACCCCGGCCACCAGGCCGTGCATGTAGTCGGAGAGGTCGTCGATGGGCAGCTCGGCGACGTCCTTGGTGCGCGGGCTGCCGCAGGCCGGGTCGTCGCAGACGGTGAGTGAGAGCACCTCGGCGCGGGTGTCGGCGCGCTCGTTCTTGCGCACGCGGAGCTGGGCGGCCAGCAGTCCGCCGCCGGGCCGGCCCGCCAGCGCGATCACCCGGTTCCGCTTGCCCATCGTCACCTCCGCGAGCGGTTTGCCGCCGGGCGCGGGGACGCAGGCCGTCGCGTCGCAGATGCGCAGCCCGAGCTTGGCCCGCCAGTCCGGGCCGTACACCCACTGGTAGCCCTCGGGCACCGTCCAGGACGTCACGGCCACCCGCCCGTCCGCCAGCCGGGCACTGACGGCCGGCTGCTCGCCGTCGACCGCGCCCGGCTCGACCCAGCCCAGCCGGGTTCCCGTGCAACCGCTGTCCTGGCAGGTCAGCAGCTTGGCCTCGCCGCCACCGTCGAGGACCATGACCATGCGCCCGCCCTGGCCGGCGTGCAGCGCGCGCAGGTCGCGCCAGTCGATGGTCAGGGACGAGCGCCTGTCCTGCCCGACGTCCGGGTCCCGCTCCTGGCCCGCCTCGACGACCGTCTCGGCGACCTCAAGCCAGCCGAACGGGTTCAGCAGCGCCGTGCCCGCGTACAGCAGGCCGGGCAGCAGCAGCGTCACGATCACCAGGGCCGGCCTGGCCCGTCCCGGGGTGCTGTCCGGCAGGCGGTCGACGACGTCCCGCACCTCGTCCGGCGTGCCCTGGAGCACCAGGCGCTGCAGGTACAGGCGCGCGAGCATGCTCGCCTGGAACGGCGCGACGACCGGCGTCAGCACCAGGCCGGCCGCGGCCTGCGCCATCGGCACGTCCGCCGCCGCCCACCACACCGCCTGCTGCACCGCAACCGGGACGACGATGACGCCGATGAGCAGCGCGAACGAGCTCTCCCACAGGGCGTCGTACGCCAGCAGGTAGCTCCGCCTGAGCGCGGCCCCGGACTCGAGCCCCTCCAGGACCACGGCCGGCACCGCCAGCAGGCACGGCATCAGGAACAGGACGAGAAACCCCAGCACGAGGAACACGGGGACCGTCCCGTCGAGCATGCCGCCCAGCCCCAACCCGGCCAGGACGAGCCCGCCGAGCACGGCCACACTGGTCACCGCGAGCGCCGTCAGGGCGGGCCAGTGCCGCACCGCCGTCCTGAGAGCGGCGGAGGCGGAGACCGGCCTGCCGACCGTGCGCCCGGCGGCGAGCACCACCATGGCGGGCAGCGCGACCAACTGGCCGAGCGCCCAGGCGACGGCGACCGCCACGGCCCACGTCAGCAGCCGCCGGTCAGGTACGTCGAGCAGCTCGAACGCGCCGTTGACCACGGCTGCCGAGGCCCCGTCCACGAGTACGAGCAGCGACGCCGCGGCGAGCAGGCTCAGCGGCAGGAACACCAGCAGCCCGGGCACCGCCAGCCTGATCAGGTTCCGCGCCGCGAACAGGTAGGCCGACCTGAGCACCCGGCCGCGCCGCATCTCGGCCTGGACGTCGATCGTGCCGGACATGGCGGTCCTCCAGCGATCGGGGAGGGGAGCCTTGAGCCTAGGTTTCCTGGACGGTGGGGGAGGGGGTCGAAGACCTCATCGGCATCCGATCGAACCTGTGGCGGCAGGCTTTCCGTACCCATCGGACCGGCGGGCGGCAGCCGTTCCGGTACTTATCTGACCGGCGGCGGCAGGCTCTCCGAAGCCGTCGAATCCCGTGGCGGCAGGCCTTTCTGCGCTCATGTCGCGTCGTCGGCGGCGCGGCCGAGGCGGCGGCTCGATGTATTTCTGGCGGAGGTTCTGGATCGTGCTGAGGTGAAGAAGGCGTCGATGGCGGGTCCGGGGTGCTTCGGCCGGGCCTGGCGGCGGGGGTGGCCCGTCGGCGTGAGCGGATCGGGGCGGCCCGGTCATGACGAGGGGCGTGCTGGTGCGGCTCGCCGTCTGGGCGTCCGTGGTGCTGTCCGTCGTCGGCGTGGTCGGGGTGCTGGCGCTGCCTGCGGTCTGGCGGCTGGGTTACTTCAACGGCGGCATCCCGATACTCGGATTCGTCTTCCCGTGGGCGGGCGCGGTCATCCTCTCGCGGCGTCCAGGGCGTCGGGTGGGCCAGGCGCTGGCTGGCCTGGCCGTTTCGTCGGCCGTGTCGCGGGCATCGCCGGGCATCGTCGGCCATCGGGCCAGCGCCGGGCACCGCCTGCGCTGGCACAGAGTGTGCGTCTCGCCGACGTCGGTCAGTCGGCTGCTCGGCGGTCTGTATCGGGGGCTCGACGGGGGTGGTTCAGGTGATGGGCGAGCTGATCGACAGCCTGAACCCGTCACGGGGGGAGGAGCTCGGCCTGGAGGGAGCCGAGCGTGTACCGGCCGGTTTTGGTGCCGAGCTGGTCGTCAGGGGGAGCTGGATGCGCTGCAGACGGGGGCAGGGGCCGCCGCCTATCGCAGCGTTCAGGAGGCGTTGACCGACGCGGCCGAGCACGCCGCCGCCGTATGCGCGTCGCCACAGGCACGTCGCGCACAGGCACGTCGCACCGGTACGTCGCCACCGGCACTGCCGCCGGGTACGCCGCGGTCTTCCTCACTCACCGTGAGGACTGCCTCACAGTGATCATGGACGACGACCGCGTGGGCATCCAGCCCGCCGGGACCCGCACCGCCGCTCGGGTGAATTGAGCACCCCGTCCGATAAGAGCGGCCGGCAGCTCATTTCTGCGCTGTGCCATGCCCAATTTTGCGCATTTTGTCAGGCATCACAAAAACGGATTCGATCTTGGATTGGTTTAGGTATGTCCGTTTTGTGTTCAGTCATTTGCAAGTGGCATCCAAGGTGCCGGAGGCAGTGTGTGTCGCGGCCGATCCAGCGAAGAGGAGGAATTCTTGACGGCGCAGTGCTCATGCCTAATATGAGCCAGTCTCGGAATTGCCTCATGTAACGCTGCTTGCAGGACGTTCACCGAGGTCACCTGCATTATTGCGCCATAAATTATGAATAGTGATACCCGTTCTATTGTCGCCTGACACGCGACGCCCACTATCACAATCGGACGGCGTTGTGTGTCGTTTGCCCTATTCGGATCGCGCGTGGAGCGTTCGAATGGTGCGGCGCGATCGCGGATATCACCGGCTCGCATCTCTTGCGGCGGGGGACCAGCCGACCGCCCATTTCGGGCTGTCCAGAGTGTGTTTGAGACAGGAGAGCAATAGGTGTATACCTATCGGCAGCAGGAACTGGTCGAGCCGGATTGGCGCCGGTTTCCTGGCTGGAAAGACGTCACGGTCCAGCAATGGCGTGACGTCCAGTGGCAGCGCGCCCACTGTGTCAAGACGGTGCGCCAGTTACGCGCCGTGACCGGCGACCTGGTCGGCGACGCCTTCTTCGCCGACCTGGTGCGAGACCAGACCACATCGGCGACCATGTCGATGCTGCTCACCCCGCAACTGATCAACACGATGGCGCCGCACACGCCACCGGACGACGAGAGCCTGCGCGCGGACCCGGTGCGCCGCTACATGATGCCGATCGCCTCGGACCGCAGGACCGACTGGCCCAGCCACCCCTACGCGAGCCGCGACTCCCTGCACGAGGCCGAGATGTGGGTCACCGAGGGCCTGACCCACCGGTACCCGACCAAGGTGCTCGCCGAGGTGGTGCCGACCTGCCCGCAGTACTGCGGGCACTGCACCCGGATGGACCTGGTCGGGCCGTCCACGCCGGGGGTCGACAAGTACCGGTTCGCGCTGCGGCCGGCCGATCGCCTGGCCCGGATCCTCGACTACCTGCGCGCCACCCCGACCGTCCGCGACGTCGTGGTGTCCGGCGGCGACGTGGCCAACCTGCCCTGGCCGCACCTGGAGGACTTCCTCACCCGGCTGCTGACCATCGAATCGGTCCGGGACATCAGGCTCGCCAGCAAGGCCCTGGTCGGGCTGCCGCAACACTGGCTGGTGCCGTCGACGGTGGCCGGCATCGAGCGGATCGCCGCGATCGCCGCCAAGCGGGGCGTCAGCGTCGCCATGCACACCCACGCCAACGCCGCGAGCCAGGTCACGCCGCTGGTCGCCGAGGCCTCCAGGACGATGCTGGCGGCCGGCCTGCGCGACGTCCGCAACCAGGGAGTGCTGCTCGCCGGCGTCAACGACACCCCGCAGGCCCTGCTCGACCTGTGCTTCGCGCTGCTCAACGAGGCGAGCGTCACACCGTATTACTTCTACCTGTGTGACGTGATCCCGCAGGCGGAGCACTGGCGGCTGCCGCTGCACCGGGCCCAGTCGCTGCAGGACGCGATCATGGGCTACCTGCCCGGCTTCGCCACGCCGCGCCTGGTCTGCGACGTGCCCTACGCCGGCAAGCGGTGGGTGCACCAGGTCGTGTCCTACGACCGGGTCCGCGGGATCTCCACCTGGGCCAAGGAGTTCCGCGGCCCCTTCGACGAAGCGGACGACGCCGAGCGGCGCTACGAGTACGTCGACCCGATCCACACCCTGCCCGCCGAAGGCCGGCTCTGGTGGACGGAGCAGACGAACCAGCCCCAGCCTCCCGCACTGACCGGAGCACGCTGATGTGGCTCAACGACCCCGGCGCCCGCGCCGCCTTCACCCTGGCGCACCGGCAACAGGAACTGCTCGACAGCACCGGCTACCGCGCCGACGTGGTCGCCGACATCCAGCACCAGAAGCTCGCCGAGCTGTGGGGCCGGGCCGTCAGCGTGCCGCACTTCTCGGGGCAGCCGGGCTTCGCCGCCCAGGACCTGCCGCAGTTGCCCGTCACCACGAAGGACCAGGTCAAGGCCGATCCTGACGCCTTCGCCCGGACCGATCTCAGCGGCGTCGCCCGGTACTACGAAAGCTCGGGCTCGTCGGGTCGTACCACGCCGACGCCGCGCACCGCGGCCGACCTGATCGGCAACGCCGTCTCCGTCGCCGGGCTGTGGCGGCGGGTGCTGGGCGCCGAACCGCTCCGGGCCGCGGTGATGCTGCCGTCCGACGTCCTGCCCGTGGCCGACCTGGCGGCGGCGGTCTGCGAATACCTCGGCCACACGTTCCTGCGCTGCTACCCGTTCACCACCGGCGTCTGCGACTGGGACCGGCTGGAGGGCCTGTTCACGCGTTACCGGCCGCAGGCGGTGTTCGCCGCGCCCGGCGTGTGGGCGCAGTGGACCAGACTGCTCAAGCAGCGCGGCCGGCTCGCCGACGTCAAGGAGAGCGTGACCACGGTGCTGCTGCTCGGCGAGGTCAGCCTCCCCGGGCAGCGGCGCAGGCTGAGCGCCGACTGGGACGCCACCGTGCTGGACGCCTCCTACGGCAGCACCGAGACCGGCACCATCGCCGCCGCCTGCGCCGCCGACCGGCTGCACCTGCTGACCCCCGGGCACCTGCTCGAGATCAGGGACGGCGACGTCATCGCCCCGCCGCGCCCCGGCGCCACCGGCGAGCTGATCACCACCACCCTGAACAACCACGCCCGGCCGCTGCTGCGCTACGGCACCGGCGACGTCGTCACCGTCGGCGCCGAGCCGTGCGAGTGCGGGCTCGGCCTGCCGACGATCGCCGTGCACGGCCGCGGCGACGACACCCTCGTCTGGCGCGGCGCCACCCTGTCCGAGCACCTGCTCGGCAGCCTGGTCTACGACGACCCGCGGGTCACCGGCTACCTCGTCCAGGTGGCCGGCGACGGCGCCAGAGCGCGACTCGTCCTGGAGAAGGACGTCGACGTCGCCGGTGACGCGGAGCTCGTCGCGACCGCGCGCGAGCGATGCGTGCGGGCCGGCGTGGAGTGGGACGACATCGTCGTCGTCTCCCAGCTCCCCGTCGTCAGCAAGGCCGGCGCCGGGCTCAAGAGCTGGAAGCGCACGAGCATCGCGAGGATGCCATGAGCGGCGTGCCCACCACCGACGGCGGCGCCCGCCAGCCCGAGGCCGACCTGTGGTGCAGCTACGCCGCGATCCGCGCGCTGCGCTGGCTGGGCGGCGAGCCCGCCGACCCCGACGCCGTGGCGGCCTTCCTGCTCTCCCGGCGCAACGACGACGGCGGCTTCGCCTGGCAGCGCGGCCTGCCCTCGGACGTGTGGGCGACCTACTACTGCGCCCAGGGCCTGGCCGACCTCGGCCGGGAATGCCCGCGGCCCGACCGGCTGGCCGCCTGGCTGGCCTCGACCCGCGGCCCCGACGGCGGCTTCGGGATGACCCCGGGCCGCTCGTCCGACGTCTGGGCGACCTACTACGCCTGCCGGCTCTCCCAGGAGATCCTGCGTGAGCCGGTCGACCGCGGCCAGGACCTGGCCGGCTGGCTGGCCGCCCTGCAGACCGGCGACGGCGGCCTCGGCTGGATGCCAGGCGGGGGCACGGCCGACGTCCGCGCCGGCTACTACGGCGCGCTCGCCTGGACCGCCTCGGGAGCGGGCCGGCCGGCCTGGGACCGGGACCGGCTGGTCGGCTGGCTGCAGGACCGGCAGCGCGCCGACGGCGGATTCGGCTTCGCGTCGGACACGGAGTCGTGCACGTGGGCGGCCTTCCGCGCCACCGGGGCGCTGCGCGCGCTCGGTGCCCGGCCGCGCGACACCGACGGGCTGGTCGGCTGGCTGTCGGCGCGCACCCTGGACACGGGCGGGTTCGAGCGCTGGCCCGGCTACGGGCAGGCGGACGTCTGGTCGGCGTTCACCGTCGTCGGCGCGCTGGCCAACCTGGACCTGACGCCGCCGCCCGAACTGGCCGACCGAGTGATCGCCCAGGTCAGGGCCTGCCAGCTGCCCGGATCCGGCTTCACCTACCGCGAGGCGGACGGGGCCGGCGACAGCCTGGCGACCGCGGCCGCGCTGCTCGACCCGGCCCTGCCCGGCGGGCCGCGCCGGACGGGACTCCGGGACTGGCTGCTGCGCGCGCAGACACCGTACGAGGGCGGCGTGATGTACATGCCGGGCCGGGGCGCCGAGGTCCGGTGCACCCTGTGGGCCGCGTCCGCGCTGGCCGGCACCGGCACGACGCTGGATCTCGACCGGCTCGGCCCATGGCTGCGCGACCTGCAGAACACCGACGGCGGCGTGGGCTACTGGGTCGGGCGCGGCTCCGACCTGACCTCGACGGCGTCGGCGGTGGAGGCCGCGGTGGCGTCCGGGCTCGACCCGGCCGCCGTGCTCGACACCGCGCGGGTGGCCGACTTCGTCGGCCGGTGCTCGACGGGCGAGTCGTGGGCCGACATTCCGGGCGGGAGGCCGTCGCTGACCGCGCTGGCCCAGGCCGCCCGCACCCTGCACGCCATCGGCGCCCCTCAGGACCCGCACGCCGTGGGCACCGCGCTCAAGGCCGGCGCCAGCCCGCTGGGCGGCTGGTCGGCGCACCCGCGTCACGTGCCCGACCTGATGTCGACCTACCAGGCGGTGCTGACCGCCCAGGTGCTCGACCTGCCGTGGGACCGCGCGTCCGTGCGGCGGCTGCTCGACCGGCTCGTCGCCGGCGACGGGTACGCGTGGAGCCCGCTGAGCCGCCGCAGCGGCGGACCGCTCGCGGACTGCCTCGGCCGCCTGCTCGCCCACGCGTGCGACGCCGGTGACGACACCGGCGCCCACCTGCCCCGGCTGAACCTGTGAGGACGACGTGCCGACGACGATCATCGCCACCCCGCTGCGCGACCCGGCCTTCCAGCGCAGGGTCGCCAAACAGCTCACCTTCTGGTGGCGCCGCCATGGCGTGACACCGGCGCACGTGGTGACCAGGTTCGCCGACGAGAGCGGCGACCAGGTCTTCATCGGCCCCTACCCGCTCACCGCGCGGGACGAGCGGCCGTTCGCCTTCGCCCAGTGCGTCCTGGCCCAGGACCGTGACCAGGACTTCCGCGCCGCCTGCGCGGCCGAGATCCGCCGGGTGCTCGGCCCGGAGATCCCGCCCGACCGCGTGTTCGTCGCGATCCACCCGACCGACCCCGCCGACCACTTCACCCCGGACCACCTCGATTCCAAGGAGAACACGACCGTATGACCCCCGACGACATCCGCGACCAGGTACGGACGCTGGTGAGCCGGCTGCTCGGCGCCGACCTGACCCCGGCCCAGGACGAGCTCCCGCTGGCCGGCATCGATCCCGACAAGTACGACAGCCTCGGCGTACTCGACTGTGTCGCGGGGGTGGAGCAGGAGCTCGGCATCTCCGTCGACCTGGTGGACGACGACCTGCGGGTCACCTTCCGCAGCGTGGCCTCGATCGCCGCGCTGGCCGGACGCAAGCTCGCCGATGCCAGGGCGCTGGAGTGGCAGCTCTGATGCCCGCCCTCGAAGAAACCCAGGTGCGGGCCTTCCGCACCTCGGGGACGACCGGCGAGCCCGTCACCTGGCTGCGCGACACCGGCCAGCTCCGCGCCGAGGCCGCCATCCTGGCCGAGCTGTGCTCGGCCGGCCAGGCCGACGGGATCGTCTGCTACGCGCCGCCCGACCACCTGTACGGCTACCTCATGGGGCTGGCGCTGCCCGAGCTGACCGGGCTGCCGTGCCGGATCCTCTCGGTCACCGCGCCGCTGTCGTCCGGGTTCGCCGGGTTCCGCCGGCCGGTGGTGGCGGCCCTGCCCGCGGCGGTCGTCACCATGGCCAGGGACCTGCCGACGCTGCGCCGGCTCGACCGGCTGACGCTGGTGCACGGCTCGGCCGCGCTCACCCCGGCCGCCGTCGACCTGCTGGCCGCGCTGGACGGGCGGGCGGAGCTGGTCGAGCTGTTCGGATCGACCGAGACCGGCCTGGTGGGCCGGCGGTCGCGGCACACGGACGACTGGCGTCCCGCGCCGGACGTCACCCTGGCCACCGAACCGGACGGACGCCTGCGGGTGACCAGCCCGCGCATCGCCCGCCGCGACGGCGAACCGGCCGGGCCGGCCGGGATGAGGGACACCGTGCTGGACGACCTCGTCACGGTCAACCCGGACCAGACCTTCCGCTGGCTCGGCCGCGCCAACCGGCTGATCAAGATCAATGGGCGGCGGGTGCATCTCGACCAGGTCGAGTCGGCGCTGCGCGACCTGGTGCCCGGGGCGACCCTGTGGTGCCGGGCCGAGCCGGACGCCGTCCGCGGCGAATGGTTCAGCGTGCTGGTGACCGAGTCGGACCGGGTCGAGGCCGTACGAACCGCCTGCCGCACGCTGCCCGCGGCGGCCCGTCCCCGAACGGTGGCGGCGGCATGAGTGACACCCAGACCAGTGAACGGGAGCACCACGTGGAGACCATCAGCGAACGCGTGAACGGCGCGGACACGACCGGCGAACGGCTGCGCGGCGTCGTCGCCGGGGCCGCGCGGCTGTCCAGCCTGGCGGCGAAGTACGCGGACGCCGACCTCGACGGCGGCTTCCGCTTCGACCTGATCGCGCCGATGACCCGCGACGAGGCCACCGCCGCCGCCCGCGAGGCGCACCGGCTGGCGGAGCGCAGTCCCGGCCGGTCGGCCTACCTGTTCACCAGCGGGGGCAGCACCGGCACCCCGCACCTGGCGTGGATTCCGGCCGGGCTGCACCTGGACGAGATCGAGCGGCTCTGGCAGCCGTTCGTGCCCGGCGACGTGGTCGTCAACCTCGCCATGCCGGGCCGGCTGTGGTCGGCGCACGTCTTCTACAACCGCCTGGCCGAACGCGCCGGGGCCGGCGTGATCGGGCTCGGCCACGTCGACGAGTCCGAACTGCCCGGCTGGGCCGACTTCCTGTACGAGCAGGGCGCCACCGCGGTCGTGGGCACCCCGGGCCAGCTCGCCACGCTGATCGGCTTCCTGGCCGAGCGCGGCCATCCGCTGCTGCGCCGGTTGCGCACCGGGGTGTGGTTCGGCGAGCCGTGCACCGCCGAGCTGGAATCCCTGCTGGCCGGGCCCGCCGCGCACCTGGAACTGCACGCGAACTACGGCTCCACCGAGACCTGGGTGATCGGGTACAACGGCCCGGGCTGCGGGACCGACTCCTTCCACGTGCTGCCACACCAGCACGTGGAGCTGGTCGACGGCGTCGTCCTGGTCACCTGCCTGCACCCGGACGCGGTCGGCCCGGTCATCCGCTACGAGATCGGCGACCGGGGCGAATGGGCCACCTGCCGCTGCGGCGAGCCCGCGGTCCGGCTGCTGGGCCGCGATCATCACCTGGTCAAGTTCGCCGGCACCCTGGTCGACCCGGGCGAGCTGGCGCGGGCGGCCGGTGCGGTGGCCGGCGTGCGCGGCGTGCAGATCGTCCTCGTCGAGGAGCAGCCGGGCCACGCCGAGACGCTGGAGCTGCGGCTCGTGGCCGAGCCCTCGGTCGACCCGGCGGCGGTGCGCGAACGCGTCCTGGCCGCGCACATCGACCTGGCCTTCGGCCTGCGCGGCAACGAGGACGAGGCGATGCCGGTCCGCGTCGTCGAGCGGCTGGAACGCGTCGACAGGACCGCGAAGACCCCCGTGGTGCTGCGCCGGACCGTGGCGCGGACCGCTGACACGAGCGCACCGGAGGTGCAGTGATGAGTGACGCACGCGTGGTCGTGGTCACCGGCGGCGGCACCGGCATCGGCCGGGCGATCGCGCACCGGTTCGCCGCCGAGGACGCCGACGTGGTGATCGTGGGCCGCCGCGCGGCCCCGCTGGACGAGGTCGCCGCGTCCGGCCGCGCGGACCAGATCCGGCCGGTCGTCGCCGACGTGTCCGTCCCCGCCGACATCGCGCGCCTGTCGGCGCAGGTGAACGACTGGTACGGCCGCGTCGACGTGCTGGTCAACAACGCCGGCTACCTGCTGCCCGTGACGCTGGCCGACCCCGCCTCGGGCGGCCCGGCACTCGCCGAGATGCTGGACACCCACCTCATCGGCCCGTACCGGCTGACCGCCGCGCTGTCCCCGATGCTGACCAGGCCGGGCGGACGCGTGATCAACATCGCCTCGATCGCCGCCGTCACCGGCGGCAGCGGCGCCGGCGCGGCCCAGGGATACGCGGCCGCCAAGGCCGGGCTGATCGGGCTGACCTTCGGCATGGCCCGCGAGCTCGGCCCGCAGGGCGTCACCGTCAACGCGGTCGCGCCCGGGTTCGTCGAGGACACCGAGTTCACCGCCGACTTCTCCCAGGAACGCGTCGCGTTCCTGGTCGGCCAGACCGTGACGGGACGGGCCGGGACACCGGCCGACGTCGCGGCCGCCGTCGGCTACCTGGCCGGCGACCAGGCCGGCTGGGTCACCGGCCAGGTCCTCCACGTCAACGGCGGCTCGATCTTCGGACGCTAGCCCCGCGAAGGAGCCACACACATGCACGTATCAAGCAAGTCGAATGCATCCCCGCCCGGGGACGCGGTCGTGGTGCTCGGCGCGATGTTCGCGTTCCGCTACCCGCACCTGGTCACCGCCGCCGCCGGGCGCGGGCTGACGGTCCTGGCGATCGACAGCCCGAACCGGTTCAGCCGCCTCATCGACGGCGGCCGCCGGGCCGACCCGTCCCACCCGCTGGCCGGCTACGCGGAGGTGGCCTGGATCGAGGGCGAGGCGCACGAGCAGGTGATCGAGCAGGTGCTGGAGTGGTCACGCGGGCGCCGCATCCGCGGCGTGCTGGCACTCGACGAGGCGTTCGTCGAGGTCATGGGCCTGATCGCGGACCTGCTCGACCTGCCTTCACCGGGTCTGCGCGCCACCCGCGTCTGCCGCGACAAGCAGCTGCAGCGCCGCTACCTGCCGCAGTGGAGCCCCCGCTCGCTGCTCGCCCGCTCCGGCTCGGACGTCGTCCCGGAGCGCTTCCCCGCCATCGTCAAACCGGTGGGCAGGGAGGCCAGCTCCGGAGTGGTCAGGGTGGACGACCAGGACGCGCTGAACCGCGCCCTGGCCACCTACGACCCGGACGAGGACCTGCTGGTCGAGGAGTTCGTCACCGGCCACGAGGTCTCGGTCGAGTCTCTGGTCCAGGACGGCTCGATCCTGTTCGCCTCGATCACCGGCAAGGTGACCACAGAGACGGGCTCGGAGTACTTCGTCGAGCTCGGGCACACCGTGCCCGACCCCGACCTCGACGACGACCAGCGGCAGGCGGTGCTCGACGCCAACGCGGCGATCCTGCGGCGGCTCGACTTCGCCGACGGCATCGCCCACGCCGAGTACCGCATCCGCGCCGACGGCTCGGTGGCGCTCATGGAGATCGCCGCCAGGACCCCCGGCGACAACATCGGCGTCCTGTACCACCTGGCCTGCGGCGTGCCGCTGGAATCTGCGCTGCTGGCCATCGTGCTCGGCGAACCCGCCTCCTACCCGGCGCCGGTCCGCTGCGCCCGCGGCATCTACCACGAGCATCGCGATGGCGTGCTGCGCGACGTCGTCGCCGAGGGGATCGACGTCCCGGTGACCTGGCTGTCGAAACGCTGGGCCTGGCCCGAACTGCGGCCGGCCGCCGAGCCCGGCGAGCCCGGGCAGGTACGCATGATCGTCGTCCAGCGTGACCCAGGACACCGGCTCACCGAGATCCGCCAGTCCGCCGACCGGGTCGTCATGTCGGTGATCGACGCGCCGACGGCGCCCGACCTGGACGACCTGCAGGCGCGCAGCGCCAAGGCCCTGCTGATCGTGGCCGATCACGAGGACGCCGCCGGGAGCGCCGGATCATGACCAACGCGCTGATGAGAGGGGTCCGCGAACGGCTGGAACCCCTGCGCCCGGTCGAGTACCGGCGGGTGGCGGCGGCCCTGATGACCACCAACATGGGCAACGGGATGCAGTTCATCGCCAACGTCTGGCTGATGCTGGAGCTCACCGACCACCCGTGGGGCGTCCCGCTGGTGCTGCTCGTCGGCGCGTTGCCGGGCAGCACGCTGGGGCCGCTGATCGGCATGGCGATCGACCGGTTCCCCCGGCGGCTGCTGTTCGTGGTCACGGACCTGGTCGCGGCCGCCATGCTCGGCGTCACCGCGATCCTGTCCGCGACGGGCAACCTGGAGATGTGGCACCTGTTCGCCGTGGTGTTCTTCCTCGGCGGGATCGAGTCCATGTCCGTCCCGACGGCGGGAGCGCTGGTCCGCGAGATCGTCCCGCAGGGCAAGCTGCTGGCCGCGAACGCCACCAGCGGGGTCGCCATCCAGATCGGCCAGGTGCTCGGCGCGGCCATCGGCGGCCTGATGATCGCGGCCACGAACGTGACCGGCGTGCTGATTCTCAACCTGGTCACGTTCCTGGCCTCGGCGATGCTGGTCGCCGGGCTGCGCACGGCCGGGCACAGCTACTCCGCGCCGACGGGCCCGCGCGGCTGGCGCACCACGTTCGCCTGGTCCAAGCAGGGCCTGGTGTACATCCGCGAGCATCCGCGGCTGATGCCCTCCTACATCATGCTCGTGGTGCTGTTCGCGGTGCTCTACATGCTCAACACGCTGATCGCGCCGTTCGCCGTGGAGGTGCTGGCCGTCGGCTCCGACGGGCTGGGCCTGATCGACTCCATGTTCGCGCTGGGCGCGGTGCTCGGCGGCATCGCGCTGCCGGTGCTCACCGCGCGCATCGACGAGAGCAAGCTGGCCGGGATCGGCGTGATCGGGCTGGGCGGCGCGATGATCGGCATGGGCCTGGCCACCGGCCTGCTGTTCCCGATGCTGGCCTACGCCACGATGGGCATCACCTTCCAGGCCTTCTACATCTTCCGCAGCCGCGTCCAGGAGGCGGCGCCGGTCGACCTGCAGGGCCGGGTGATGTCGCTGGTGATCACCACGGTCAACCTGTGCCGCCTGGGCGTCTATCTCATCCTGGCGGTCTCCGCCGGCGCGATCGCGCTGCGCTCCATCTACGTCGCCGCCGGCGGCCTGGTGGCCGTGCTCGGACTGATCGTCACCGTGGCCGCGCTGCGGCGCAAGGACGATCCGTCGCTGTCCCCGACCTCCTCTGCGAAAGGAGCGTGAGATGGCCCAGCCGGCGGTCATCCTGCTCGGTGGCCTGGTCGCCACCTGGAACCACCGATTCCTGCGTGCCGCCCACGACCGAGGCCTCGAAGTGCTCCTCGTGGACACCGCGAACGCGCGCCTCGGCGCGGCCAGGTCGGCCGGCGTCGAGGCGGGCGGCGGTCATCCGTGGAGCCGCGTCGCCGAGATCGGCGAGCACGACTCCGACGCCGCGCGCCGGATCCTCGACACCTGCCTGGAGTGGGCCGGGCGCTACGACATCCGCGGGGCCTGCAGCCTGCGCGAGGAGTTCGTGACCGCGGCCGCGCTGGTCGCCGACGTGCTCGGCCTGCCGTCCCCGGGCCGGCGGGCCGCCAGGGTCTGCCGGAACAAGTACCTGCAGCGCCGCTACCTGGCCAGGTGGAGCCCGCACTCGGAACTGATCTCACCGGAGCGCCGCGAGTCGGTGGCCGGCTGGACCAGGTTCCCCGCGGTGCTCAAACCGGTCGGCCGGCTCGCCAGCTCCGGGGTCCGCCTCGTGCACGACGCCGACGAGCTGCGGGCGAGCCTGCACGCGTACGCCGACGACGAGGTGCTGCTGCTGGAGGAACGGGTCGAGGGACAGGAGTACTCGGTCGAATCGCTCAGCCGCCGCGGCGAGCGCCGATACGCCGAGATCACCGAGAAGCGCACCACCGAGGACGACGGCGAGCCCTACTTCGTCGAACTCGGCCACACCACCCCGGCGCCGCTGCCCGGCGAGACCAGGAACCGGCTGCTGGCCACCCACGACGAGATCCTGGCCAGGCTCGGCTTCGACACCGGGATGGCGCACGGCGAATACCGGATCACCCCGGACGGCGGCATCAGCCTCACCGAGATCGCGGTCCGCCCGCCCGGCGACGCGATCATGAACCTGCACGGCCTGGCCACCGGCGGATCGCTCGAGGACCTGGTCGTGGGCCTGGCCGTCGGCGACGACCCGGACGTGCCCGCCGCACCCACCCGATGGGCCCGCCAGGTCTTCCTCCCGCATCAGCCGGGAACGCTGGACGGAGTGGAGATCACCGCTCCGCTGGGCGCCGAGCTGCGCTGGTTCGACCCGACGGCGGCGGGCGACCTGGTGCCCGAGACCAGCAGGGCGGACGACCCGCCGACCGTCCGGTGCCTGATGGCGCTCAAACCGGCCGGCGCGCGCCTGTCCGCGCTGCACGAGTCCGCCGACCGGGCCGCGACGTTCGTCATCGACGCGGCGAGCAGGCCCGAGCTGGACCGGCTCGAGCAGGCCGTCCGCACCGCGGTCCGGCTGAAGGTGGTTCCGTGACCGGGCACGCCGCGCTCGCGCCGTCGTCCCCGGCCGGGGAGGTGATCGACGACGGCGCCCCGGCACTGTCCGAGGACGCCCCGGTGTTGTCCGAGGGCGGTGTGACGTGGCCGTCCGCGAGCGCCGTCCGGGCCGTGACCCGCGAGCTGGGTGACCGGGCGCCGCTGGTGGACCTGGCGAGCTGCCTGGCCCTGCGCGCCCGGCTGGCCGACGCCGCGCTCGGCCGGGCGCTGGTGCTGCAGGCCGGCGACTGCGCGGAACGCTTCCACGAGGTGTCGCCACGCTCCACCCGGCGCAAACGCGGCCAACTGGCCGCCCTGGGCCGGATGCTGACCGACCAGGCAGGACTGCCCGCCGTACTGATCGGAAGGATGGCGGGCCAGTTCGCCAAGCCGCGCAGCCACGCCACCGAACCGGCGCCCGACGGCACGCCGATCCCGGTGTACCGGGGCGACGCGGTCAACGACGCCGCCACCGAACCGCGGGCCCGGGTCGCCGACCCCCGGCGGATGCTGACCGCGTACGCCCGGTCCGCGGACGTGCTCGGCCACCTGGAGACGCAGCCGGGGCCAGCCGCCCGGATCTGGGTCAGCCACGAGGCGCTGCTGCCCGAGTACGAGGAGCCGCTGGCCCGGCTCGACCCGGCCACCGGCACCAGGTACGCCTCCTCGGGCCACCTGCTCTGGGCCGGGGAGCGCACCAGGTCGGCGCGGGGCGCGCAGGTCCGGCTGCTGGCCGGCGTGGCGAACCCGATCGGGGTCAAGCTCGGCCCCGGGATCAGCGACGCCGAGGTCACCGAGCTGATCGAGACGCTCGACCCGGGCCGCCGTCCCGGCCGCCTGGTGCTCATCCCGCGACTGGGCCACGAGCGGGTGCACGAGGTCCTGCCACGGCTGGTCGCGGCGGTGGCCCGCACCGGCGCGCGGCCGGTCTGGCTGTGCGACCCGATGCACGGCAACACCGTCAAGCTGGCCGACGGCCGCAAGACCCGGGTGGTGCCGCACGTGATCGCTGAGGTCCGCGCGTTCGTGGCCGTGCTGGCCGCCGCCGGGCAGCATCCGGCCGGGCTGCACCTGGAGACGACGCCGGAGCTGGTGACCGAATGCGTCGAGGGGGAGCCGGCCGGTGGCGTGCCGGAGTTGCCCAGGTACGCGACCGCCTGCGACCCCCGGCTCAGCCCTCGTCAGGCGGGCCAGGTCGTCGAGTCCTTCCTGGCCGCCCGGGCGGGGACATGAGCTGCCGGATCGCCCCGGAGGCCGGTGCGGAGCTCGGTGCGGAGCCCGCCCCGGAGCCCGCGCCTGAGCTCGGTGCTGACACGTTGCGGCCCGGGCAGGTCGTCGGCATCGCCAGGACCCCGGGGACGCGGATCGTGCTCTCCGCACGCGCCCGCGCCGCGATGGCCGGCTCGGTGGAGCTGCGCGACAGCCTGATCGCCACCGGCCGGCCGATCTACGGCGTCACCACCGGCTTCGGCGACAGCGCGCGCCACCAGCTCGCCCCCGAGTCTGCCGCCGAACTGCAACGCTCGCTCATCCGCTACCACCTGGTGGGCTCGGGACCGACGGCGTCCGACGACACCGTGCGCGCGACCATGCTGATCAGGGCCAACTGCCTGGCACGCGGATACTCCGGCGTCCGGGCCGAGGTGGTGGACGTGCTGCTCGGCCTGCTCGCGCACGACATCCTGCCGGTCGTACCCGAACGCGGCTCGGTGGGGGCCAGCGGCGACCTGGTGCCGCTGTGTTACATCGCCGACGCGGTGACCGGCGACGGCACGGTCCACTACCGGGGCGAGCTGATGCCGGCCGCGCGGGCCATGCGGGCGTGCGGGCTGGAACCGGCCAGGCTCGCGCCGAAGGAGGCCCTGGCGCTGATCAACGGCACCTCGTTCATGGCGGCCTTCGCCGTCCTGGCGGCGGCGGACGCGGCGGAGCTGGCGGTGATCGCCGAGGCGTGCACCGCGCTGGCCGTCGAGGCCGTGCGCGGCTACCGCGGCGCGTTCGCCGCGTTCCCGCACGACCACAAACCCCACCCGGGGCAGCGGCGCAGCGCCGCCGCGATAGCGGACCTGCTCGCCGGCTCCGCGCTCGTCACCGGCGCCGACGAGTCCGACCACGGGCCCGAATACGGGCCGGACCACGGCGGGCACGGTGATCGGCGGCTGCCCCGCCCGGTCCAGGACCGGTACTCGCTGCGCTGCGCCCCGCAGGTGATCGGCGTCCTGCGTGACACGCTCACCTGGGCCGACCAGTGGCTGGGCATCGAGATCTGCTCGACCAACGACAACCCGATCTTCGACCCGGCCACCCGTACCGTGCACAACGCGGGCAACTTCTACGGCGGCCACGTCGGCCTGGCCATGGACGCGCTCAAGACGGCCGTCGCCAGCGTCGCCGACCTGCTCGACCGGCAGCTCGCCACGGTCGTGGACGAGCGGTTCAGCAACGGCCTGCCCGCCAACCTGGCCCCGGTCGACCCCGGACGTCCCCGGCTCGACCACGGGTTTAAAGGCGTGCAGATCGCCGCGTCCGCGCTGACGGCGGAGGCGCTGAAACTCGGCATGCCGGCCACCGCCTTCTCCCGGTCCACCGAGGCGCACAACCAGGACAAGGTGTCGATGGGCACCATCGCCGCCCGGGACGCCAGGACCGTCGTCGACCTCGCCTACGACCTGGCGGCGCTGCACCTGGCCGCGCTCTGCCAGGCCGTCGAGCTGCGCGGCCCGGCACTGGCGGGCGCGGGCAGCCGGGCGGTCTTCGACGCCGTACGCGAACACGTCGGGTTCGTGTCCAGCGACCGCCGGCTCGACACCGAACTCGCCGCGCTGACCGCGGCCCTGCGCGAGGGCCTGGTCGGCACGGCCGTCGCGTCACTTTCACCCGATCTGGAGACGATCTCATGACCACCTTGACCGATTCCCCCGGCACGACCGGCCCGAACCGGCACCTGCCGCCGCTGCTGGCCGGGCCGCTGCGCGACCGGCTGGCCCGCGCCGACGCCGGCGACTTCCCCGCCGCCGCCTGGCGCGAGGAACTGGACGCCTGGGCCCGCGAGGCGGACGCCCGCTACCGCGCCTGCGTGCACCTGCGCCCGGTCCCGGAGAGCGCACTGCCGATCGCGGTCGGCGTGAAGGACACGATGGACGTCGCGGGCCTGCCCACCACCTGGGGCATGCGGCGCTACCGCCACCACCCGACGACCTCGGCCGTCGCACTGGAGGGCGTGCGCGCGGCCGCGGTGAACGCGAAACTCGTCACCACCGAGATCAACATCGGCATCGGGTCCGGCTGCCTCAACCCGTACCTGCCGGAGATCGACCCGACCGGCTCCAGCACCGGCCCGGCCGTGGCCGTCGCGGCCGGCATCTGCGACCTCGGGCTGGGCAGCGACGTGATCGGCTCGATCAGGGCGCCGGCCGGCCGGTGCGGGCTGGTCGGGCTGCGTACCACGCACGACCCGGCCAGGCTGCCCGGCCTGCTGCCGCTGGCCTCGACGATGGACACCGTCGGCTGGATCGCGCGTACCGCCGACGACCTGGCGGTGTTGTGGAACCGGCTGGACCTCGGGCCCGGCCGCGTCCAGGACGACCGGCACACCCGGCGCAGGATCGGGATCCTGGCCCACGAGCTGGCCTCTCCCGCGGTGGCGGAGTCCGTGGAGCGCACCGCGAGCGCGCTGCGGGAGGCCGGGCACGAGACCGTCCTGGTCGACCTGGACGAACTGTGGCGCTGGCGCGGCGCCGCCTGGGAGCTGTGCGCCCGCTCCGCCCACGACACCCTGCAGGGCATGACCGCCGAGATCCTCGATCCGGCGACCGTGTCGAGCATCGCGTTCGGCGCGCGGGTGGACCCGGCGCGGGCCGCGGAGATCCTCGACGCCCAGCCGCGCCTGCGGGCGCTGGCCGCGAACCTGTTCGCCGCCGCCGGGGTGGACGCGTGGCTGATGCCGCTCGACGCCGACCTGCCGCGCAGGCGTGGCGGGCCGCCGCCCACCGACGTGTTCCCCTCGCCCGAGATGCCGGACTTCGACCGGGAGATCGGCTACAACCCCGTCGCCAGCATCGCCGGGTTGCCGGCGCTGGCCTGCCCGGTCGGCATCACCGACGCCGGCATACCGCTGTCGGTGCAGATCGTCGGCCCGCGACACCACGACGCGGTCCTGATCGAGCTGGCCCGCGACCTCGCCGCGCTGCGGCCGGCGTACGAGCTGCGCTGACGCGCGACCACCGGCGCCCCTTTCCCGGGGCGCCGGCCCGTTCCCGGGCACCAGCCCGGCTCTGGGCGCCGGCCCGTTTCCCGGGCACCAGCCCGGCTCTGGGTGCCGGGCCGTTTCCTGGGCACCAGCCCGCCTTCCTGGGCGCAGGGCCGCTCGCCTAATCCCAGAACGCGACCTCGAGATAGCGCGGCGACGGCCCGGCGAGCAGCGGCCGCGGCCGCCCGCGCAGGTGCCGGTCCACGAAGGCGGCCACGTACACCCGGGTGATCTCGATGGCCCGGGCGGCGGGGATCCCGCCGGCGCCGATCCTCTCGGCGATCAGCGGAAAGTCGCTGAAGGACGGATGCTCCATGCCGTCCGCCGTCAGCCACCGCTTCCACCCGGTCATGCGCGGCCACTCGCGCCCCCACGACGGGTCCTGCCCGCCGGGCCGGTGGCCGCGTACCGCGCCGAGGAGCAGGAACGGCCGGGCGAGCCCGGTGGCGGGGAGGTGGAAGGCGCCGTCCAGGTTGACCCCGGCCCGCACGCGGGCGTCGGTGAGCATGGTCCACGCCGCGCTCGCGCCGCCCAGGGAGTGGCCCACCATCGCGATCCTGGACGGGTCGATCAGCCGCGCCCCCGGCCAGGCGGGGCCGGGACCGAGCAGCCGGTCGAGGACGAAGGACGCGTCCGCGGCCCGCACCCGGGTGGCCTTCTGCCCGAGGCCGGGCTCGTCCGTCAGGCGGCAGGCGACGCAGGTGGCGGTGCGGCCGTCGGGGAAGGTCGTGCCAGAAGACTCGTAGGTGTGGTCGATGCCCGCCACCACGTAGCCCCGGCTGGCCAGGTCCTCGGCCAGCGTCGTCAGCGTGGCGCGGGGCGCGGCGGAGCCGGGCGACAGGATCACCAGCGGCAGGCTCCGGTCACGGCCGAGCGGCGGGGCGCCGGTGACCGCGTTGGTCCGCGCCCGGCTGAGCGCCTCGGCCGGGATGCCCTCGATGTACTGCTCCCGCAGCAGCAGCTCGGCCTCGCGTTCGGTCAGGTACGGCGCCCGCCGCCCATGAGCGGTCCGCGCCGGGTACCACAGCGAGACCATCAGCTCGCGCTCGGCCCGCTCCGGCACCCACGGGTCGGGACGGGACCCGTCCACCAGGTGCAGGCTCGTGGTGCCCACGGGATGCGGGCCGGTGGGCGCGGTCAGTACCAGAGCGGGAACACGCGCGGCGGTTGCCCCGGCCGCCGCGCCGGCACTGACGCCGGCCGCCCCTCGGGCGCTGACGTCGGTCGCCGCCTTGGCGGTGGTGTCGGCGGCCGCGGGCGTGGCGAGGAGCAGCAGCGCGAGTGCGGCGGCCAGCGGGCCGTGCGGTCGTAGTAAGGATGTCGGCATGGGCAGGATCTTCGCCGCGCCCGCCCGCCGCACGCTTCGGCCGAACGGCCGAACGCGGGCTGCGACTTTCGCGCAGCCGCATCCGACCACGGGAGCACCCCGGGGTGACGTCAGAGGGGCGCGTAGTGCGAGTCGACGGCGGGCTGGCCGGTGTAGTTGGGCCCGGCCCGGTCGTCGGCCCCGAGATAGCGGAAGGGGAGGACGAGGTCTCGCGGCCCCGTCCAGCTGACGCGCTTGGCCCGGGCGTCGTAGGTGACACCCTGCGCGCGCAGCGCCGCCGTCAGCCGCCGCCCGGCCGGCGCGCCGTCCGGCAGGCGGATCGCGCGCAGGTCGAGGTTGGCCACGAACAGCCCGTCAGCGGTGAGCCGGCGGCCCGCCATGGCCAGCACGCCCAGTTTGTCCCCCACGTAGTGCAGCCCGTGCACGCACGTGATCAGGTCGAACACCCCCTCGGGCGCCCACGCCGGCACCGACGCCGTGACCAGCCGCAGCAGGGGCGGACGCGGCGCGCAGCCGAAGTGGCCGGCCAGGTCCACGCCGACGATCTCCACGTCGTGGCCGGCCAGCAGCCCGGCCGCCTCACCCAGGGCGAGCCCGGCGCCACAGCACAGATCGAGCCAGCGGACCGGGCCCTCCATGCCCGACACCGGGCCCTCCGCGCCCACTACCGGGGCCGCGCCCGCTGCCGGGCCCTCCGCGTCCTTCGCGCCCGCTGCCGGGGCCTTCGCGCGTAACCGGGACAGGACGTCCACGCCCAGTTCACGGCGGTAGCCGGGCAGCCGCCGTTCCCTGTTCATCAGGCAGTTCGCCACGACCGGCGACGTCTCCAGCGTGGCGTCGTCCATCACCCGCCCGACCCTACCGAATCGCCCCGACAGGGTGATTGGCGCGGAAGAGGCCCGCCGGGTCGTAGGACTGCTTGACCGCGCGCAGCCGGGCCAGCGTCGCCTGGTCGTGGAAGGCGCCCGGGTCGTCGGAGGTCTCGCGGAAGTTCGGGTAGTCCCGCGCCGCCCGCCAGGGCGCCACGGCCGTCAGCACCTGACGCACCGCGTCCGACACCGGCCCACGCATCGCGGGATCAGGCACGACCCCGACCGCGTACAACGCGAACTCGGCGGCCAGGCTGCCCAGCGCGCCCGCCCCGGACGTGCGGCGGCCCACCGCCCCGCCGAGCTGACGCAGCTCCACCGACATCAGCGGCACGTCCACCCCGGCGCCGGCCGCCGCCAGCAACGCCTCCAGCGCCTCGGCGGGCAGGTGGGCCGCCGCACGTCCGGGG
>NZ_JABCPZ010000170.1 GCF_013283785.1 Nonomuraea antri | reverse complement strand
ATCCCCACCCGGCCGGGAACGGTCCGCTGCGACCCCGGGAAGGTTCGGCCCAGGCGGGGGACGGCACGGCGCGAGCTGGAGACGGCGCGGCTCGGGCCGGGGACGGCGCGGTGCGGGCCGGGCGCGGGATCGTCGGGATGCGCGAACGTTGCCGCCTGCTGGGCGGCGAGCTGGACGCCAGGCCGCTGCCCGGCGGCGGCTTCGAGGTCAGGGCACGGCTCCCGCTCGCACCCACCGGATCGCACTCATGACCAAGCCACCCGCCGCCCCGATCAGGGTGCTGCTCGCCGACGACGAGGTCCTGGTCCGATCCGGGTTCAAGGTCCTGCTCGACCTCGAGGACGACCTCACCGTGGTGGGCGAGGCCGCGAACGGCGACGAGGCCGTCGAGCGGGTCCGCGCCACCCGGCCCGACGTCGTCCTCATGGACATCCGCATGCCCCGGCTGGACGGCATCCAGGCCACCGCCGAGATCGCCGCGACGCCCGGGCTGGAGCGGGTCAGGATCCTCATCCTCACCACGTACGACACGGACGAGTACGTCTTCGACGCGCTGCGGGCCGGCGCCAGCGGTTTCCTGCTCAAGGACGCGGGACCGGCCGAGCTCCTGCACGCCGTCCGGGTGGTCGCCGCCGGGGACGCGCTGCTCGCGCCGCGAATCACCCGCCGGCTCATCGGCGAGATCACCGCGCGGCGCCGGGCCGTCAGGAGCGGTGAGCAGCGGCTCGCCGCGCTGACCGGACGCGAGCGCGAGGTGCTGGCCCTGGTGGGACAGGGCCTGAGCAACCACGAGATCGGCGCCGAGCTGTTCCTCAGCCCGGCCACGGTACGCACGCACGTCAGCCACGCGATGGCGAAACTGGCCGCGCGCGACCGGGCGCAACTGGTCGTCATCGCCTACCAGACGGGCCTGGTCACCCCCGACCTGTGACCTTCACCGGGAACCGACCGAGCGGCGGAGTCGATCCTTTGTCAGTCGGTCCCTAGAGTTGCCCGCCATGACCGGAGTCGCTGCGCGAGCCCCGCAGGCTGTGGCCCGACGACGGCCAGGCGATGGACTGGTGGCCGGCGATCCTGCCGTCGCACCGCGAGGTCGTGGCCGCGAACTACCTGCCCGACCTGGGCCGCTACCTCGGTGCTCACGGCGCCGGCGCACGGCGGCTGATAGACGCCGACGGCCCGGCCGGTGACGCGACGGCGGTCGTCCTGGCCCACTTCGTCGCCCGGCGGGATCGGGAGGCCGTCGCGCTGCTGGTGCGGATGGCGGCCAGGGGTGGGCTGCCGGTCGACTCGGTGGGCCGGCAGCTCGCGCTGCTGATGCGCCGCACGCCTGTCGAGCCGCGCCCGATCGTCGCCCTGCTGGCCGAGGCCGCCCGCCTGGGCGCGCACGCGGCGGTGTGGCGGATCCTGACACACGTGCTGCCCGTCCTGCTGCCCGGCCGGGACGAGCGGCCGTCCGTCATGCACGTCGAGGCGATGACGCTCGCCGCCGACACCGCCACCTGGTCGGACGCGAGAGGCCCCATCCCCGAGGTGACGGCTCTGGCCGCCGGCCCCGGACGCGGCCGGTTCACCCGAGCCTGCGCCCGGCTCCGCGACCAACTCCACCGCGACCGCGACCGCGACGACAAGGATGAGACGGACCGTTCACGGCCGGACGCCGCCCGGCGGGAACCCGGTCCAGCGCAGTTCGGGCGGCAGGTGGCTCATGTCGTTGAACATCACGATCGTGGGCGGTAGTCCGGTGCGGTACTCGATGACCGTCAGGGCGGTGTTGCCGCTGTTCAGCCCGAGCCACCGGGACCGCGGCGCGTCCATGGCGTGGCGCACCAGCCACGCGATCGGGTAGGCGTGCGTCAGCAGGACCTCGTGGACGTCCGCCGCGCCCGGCTCGGGAACCTTCGCGAACCGGGCGACCAGCGCCTCGGCGAGCCGGTGCCCCTCGGCCGCCTCGGCGTCGTCGTAGCCGTCGAAGAAACCGGCCCACGACGCGGGCGTCTCGGCCGGGGCGGGCACGTAGGGCACGTGGTCGACGAGTTCGGCGGCCTCCGCGACGGACGCGCCGGGCAGGTGCCGGCCGAGAATCCGCGCGCTGGCGGCGGCGCGGGGCAGCGGCGAGTGCCACACGGCGTCGATGGGCAGGCCGGCGAGCCGTTCGCCGAACAGGTCCATCTGCCGCCGTCCGGGTTCGGTGAGCTCACCGAACGCGTCGGCCACTCCGTGTCGAGCCAGGTAGAGGTGTCGTGTCGTCATACGTGACCAGGGACGCGGCACTGGGCCGCCTCCCGTCTCCTTTCCGTCCGGGGGTACGGCTGCTGCTGGTGGTGCGTGTGCGCATTCGATGTGGGGGTATCCGAGTGCGATCGGCCGGTCATTCGATGGCCGTCGCGACAGTGCCCGTCGTGATGGTGCCCGCCGTGACGGTGCCCGCCGAGCCGTCGACGGTGATGAGCGTGTCGTCGCGGAGCCTGCGCGTGGCGTCCGGGATGCCGAGGACGGCGGGGATGGCGTACTCACGGGCGACGATCGCGGCGTGGGAGAGCACGCCGCCGGTCTCGGTGACGACGCCGGCGGCGATGCGCAGCAGCGGCGTCCACGCGGGATCGGTGAAGGGGCAGACCAGGACGTCACCAGGACGCACCCGGGCGAAGTCCGCGGGACCGCGGACGATCCGCGCGGCACCGGTCACACTCCCCCGGCTGCCAGGGGTTCCGGAGAGCACGGCACCCGGGGTTCCCGCGGACCCGTCATGCGTGGTCCCGGCGGTCGGGGCGTGCGGCGCCGACGCGTGGGAGGTGGCGGAGTTCTGCGTCGGGAGTGCGGCGGTGATCGGGCGCGACTGCAGGATCCAGACGCGGCCGTCGGCGATCGCCCACTCGATGTCCTGCGGCCCGCCGAACACCCCGGCGATCCGCGCGCCCAGCTCGGCGAGCCGCGTCGCGGTCGCGTCGTCGAGCGTGGGACGGCGCCGGTCATCGGCGGGCACCTCGCTCGTGACGAGCCGCCCGCCGCGCCGGTCGAGCCGGGTGCGTTTGTCCGCGACGACACGGGCCGTCACCTGCCCGGACGCGGCGACCCGGTACGCGTCAGGGGTGACCGTGCCCCCGACCACGCTGGGCCCGAGCCCCCACGACGCCTCGATCTCGGTCGGCTCGTCCGGGCTTCCCGGGGTGAACATGACGCCCGACACGTCGGCGTCCAAGAGGCGTTGCACAAGAACGGCCATCGCCAGGTCGGCCGGCGGCGGGCCGTCGTCGCCTCGGTAGCCGACGGCGCGCGGCGAGAACAGCGAGGCCCAGCAGGCGCGTACGGCGTCGGCGACCTGGTCGGTCCCGCGTACGGCGAGGAAGCTCTCGTGCTGGCCGGCCGCGGAGGCGAGGCCGGTGTCCTCGTGCGCGGCCGACGACCGCACCGCCACGGGTGGATCGCCGAGGTCGCCGAGCGCGCGGGTGAGCGCGCCGAGCACGGCGGGGTCGAGCGGCCGCCCCTCGATCTCCCGCCGCGCCGCGTCCGCCGGGTCCCGGACGAACTCGCGGTGGACGGCGAACGGGACGACGAACCCGTCCGGAACCGGCAGACCCGCGCGGAGCAGCGCGCCGAGGGCGCCGGCCTTGCCCCCGCAGGTGCCGGCGACGGCCTCGCCGAGCGTGACGATCATCCGGCAGCCATCCATCGATCCATCAGCCACCCATCAATGGTTTGTTGACAACAATTTGTTGATTGTGCATGCTGAGGCGCATGCCACGCAAGCAGGACATCACTCACACCGCACACGACGACCACGCCCAAGCCCGGCGCGAGCAGGAGGCGCGCGGGCACCTCATGCGTCTGGGCGCGGACGGGATCGAGGCCCGTCCATGGCGGCCCGCGCCGGTGCCGCCGTCGGCGGTCGATCTCGCGCAGTTCGCCGTCTGGCGCGGCGGCGACCTGGAACCCGAGGACCTGCTCAGCGCGCTCGCGCTGCTGCCCGCCGCCCGCGCCGAGGTCGAAGGGCTCGAGAGCGCCCTGCTCTTCCTGGCCCGCGGCGCCGGGCTGACCTGGTCGCAGATGGCGAACGCGATGGGCTTCAACTCCCCGCAGGCCTGCCAGCAGCACTTCAACCGCCTCACGGCACGTCAGGACGGCGACGCGTGACCACGAAATCCCCGGCCGAGCTGCTGGTCCTGCATGCCGTGCGCGTCTCCGGGTTCGCCGACACGCCGGTGCTCGCCCGCCGCTACGGCCTCGACGCGGCCGAGACCAAGCAGTGGCTGCACGACGCCGAGGCACGCGGCTGGGTGGAGTACTCCTCCTTCGCCGGCACCGGCGGCTGGTCACTGACCGAGCGGGGTCGGGCCGAGAACGAGCGCCTGCTGGCCGCCGAGCTCGACCGCGCCGGCGGCGCCGACGAAGTGCGCGCCGTCTACCGGGTGTTCCTTCCGCTGAACGCGATGTTGCAGCAGGCGTGCACGGACTGGCAGCTGCGGCCGTCCGGCGGCGACAGGCTCGCCGTCAACGATCATTCCGATCCCGTCTGGGACGCCGGAGTCCTGCACGAGCTGGCCACCGTCGGCCGGGCGCTGAAGCCGCTGGCCGAACGGCTCGGCCAGGTGCTGGCCAGGTTCCACGGCTACGACACGCGTTTCCACGCCGCCCTGGCCCGGGCCGAGGCCGGCGACGGGGCCTGGGTGGACCGCACCGAGGTCGACTCCTGCCACAAGGTCTGGTTCGAGCTGCACGAGGACCTCATCGCCACGCTCGGCCTGGACCGGAACACGCACCCCTGAGGGTGAGACGACCGCGCACCCTCATCAGGCACGGGTAGAAAGGTCGTCATGGACACCACCCAGGACGTCGTCACCGCCGACCTCTACGACGCACGCGCCGACGAGCTCGACTCCTGCGACCTCCAGCTACGCCAGTACGGCGGCCGGCGCGCCTTTCGCGGCACGATCGTCACCGTCCGCTGCCATCATGACAACGCGCTGCTCAAGAGCGTCCTGTCGGAGCCGGGCCGGGGCCGGGTGCTGGTGGCGGACGGCGGCGGCAGCGTGCACACCGCGCTCATGGGCGACGTCATCGCCGGGCTCGCGGTGGGCGGCGGCTGGGCGGGCGTGGTGATCAACGGCGCGGTACGCGACGTGGCCGCCCTGCGCGAGCTGGACCTGGGCGTGAAGGCGCTCGGCTCGAACCCGCGCAAGAGCGGCAAGGCGGGCACCGGTGAACGCGACGTGCCGGTGACGTTCGGCGGCGTCACGTTCCACCCGGGCGCCGAACTGTTCAGCGACGACGACGGCATCCTGGTGACCAGGGCCTAGCCGATCAGGACCAAGCCGACCAGGAGCTAGCCGGTCAGGCCCGCCTGCTCCTCCAGGTAGGCCAGCGCGCCGACCGGCTCCTCGGCGAAGAACACCAGCTCGGTGAGCGGCAGCGGCAGGAAGCCTTCGTCCTCCATCCGCTGGAACTGCTGCTTGAGCCCGTCGTAGAAGCCGGCCGCGTTCAGCAGCACCACCGGCTTGGTGTGCAGGCCGTGCTTCTTCAGCTCCAGGATCTCGGTGGCCTCGTCGAGCGTGCCGCTGCCGCCCACCATGATGACGATGGCGTCGGCCCTGGCCAGCAGTTGCGCCTTGCGCTCGGCCAGGTCGGCGGTGATCACCATCTCGTCGGCGTTCGGCCTGGCCTTGCCCTTGAGGAAGTCCACCGAGATGCCGACCAGGCGGCCGCCCGCCTCCTGCACGCCGTCGGCCATGACCTTCATCAGCCCGACGTCGGAGCCGCCCCAGACGAGCGTGTGGCCGCCCTTGCCGATCAGCTCGGCGAACTGCCTGGCGGGTACGGTGTAGCGGTCGTCGAGGTCGGCCGCGGAGCAGAAGACGCAGATGTTCACGACCGCCCACCCTACCGACCCGCCCGCGCCTACCGGCTTTCCGCACCCCCGGACGGGCCGGTCAGAAGCGGCGGCACTGGTCTTCCTTGTCGCCGCCGACCACGTTCTTGCTCCCGGTCGGCCGGGGACGGTTCTCCTTGCACTGCAGGTCCCCCTTGACCCGGTTGCGGTGGATCTGCGCGCCGCCGCGGTTGCCGACCACCTGGATGTTGCCGTCCACCCGGTTGCCGTTCACCCGCAGGTAGCGGCGGTTGGCGTCGAGCTGGATGTCACCGTCGACGCGCGAGCCGGTGACCGTGGCCGCGCCGCCCTGCTTGACCTGCACGTCGCCGTCGATCGACGAGCCGGCCAGCACGGACACCGACTTGGCCCCCTCCGCCTGGACGTTGCCGTCGACCCTCACCCCGCGCGCCACCAGCGTCGCGCCGCGCGCCACCTTGACGTCACCCTTCACCACGGTGCCGCGCAGCACGCACGTCGCCCCGGCGGGCACGCGCACCCCGCCGTCGACGGACACCGCGCGCAGCGTGCCGCGGCAGGTGCGCTCGTCGGCCAGCGCGGGCGCGGCCGTCAACCCGGACACCAGCCCGCACAGCACGGTGCCCAGCGCGGCGCCCGCCATGGTCAGCTTGAACCTCGTCATGCCATCCCCCTTCATCGGTAACTCCGGTCAAAACCCGGACAAATGAAGCCTTTCGCCGGCTGGTGAGGCGATGGTGAGATGCGCATGAGCGCTTTCTCATCGAACCCACCGCCGGTCCGCCGCTACTCCCAGCGGACGTTCCGTGGAATGTCATCTGGGCGTCGCCGGGCCGACACGCCCGAACCCGAGGGTGGCTCGCGAGGCCGTCCGAGGCCTCGGGTGACGAGCGAGGAGCCTGACATGACCGAAGTCGATCGGCGCGGATTCCTGCGTGGCGGCCTGGCCGCGGCCACGCTGGGCGTGATCGCGGGCGGGCCGCTGGCCGCGTTGTCCGCGCGCACCGCGGACGCGTCCACGATGGTGAAGCGGGCCTTCAGCCCCGACTACGGGCCGCTGGTCCCGGTGAAGGACCACACCACCGGCCTGGAACTGCTCAAGCTGCCCCGCGGCTTCGAGTACCTGACCCACGGCTGGACCGGCGACAGGATGACCGACGGCCGTCCGACGCCGGGCGCGCACGACGGGATGGCCGCCTTCCGCCCCAGCGGCCCGCTCAAGGACCGGACGGCGGGCAGCGGCAAGGGCCACTGGACGGTGCTGGTGCGCAACCACGAGGTGGGCGGCCTGACCGGGGCCTTCGTCGAGCCCGCCTACAACCCGGCCGCGGGCGGCGGCACCACCTCGATGATCTTCGACACCCGGCGCGGGGCGTTCCTGGACAGCTGGGCCAGCCTCGGCGGCACCGTGCGCAACTGCGCTGGCGGGCCGACGCCGTGGGGCAGCTGGCTGTCGTGCGAAGAGACCACGCAGATCAGCGGCGAGTACCGGCACGGCTACATCTTCGAGGTGCCGCACGACGGGATCAGCACCGCCCGGCCGTACAAGGAGATGGGCCGCTTCTCGCACGAGGCCGTGGCCGTGGACCCGAGGACGGGCTGGGTGTACGAGACCGAGGACGCCACGCCGTCGGGCTTCTACCGCTTCCGCCCGCACGTCCGCGGCGCCCTGGGCCGGGGCGGCGTGCTGGAGATGATGACGATCGGCGACCGGCCCTACACCACCTACGCCGACGGCACCGGCGTGACCTACCCGGAGATCGGCTGGGTCGTCATCGACGACCCCGACCCCGGCCAGGACGAGACCAGCGTCGTCCAGCAGGGCATCGCCAAGGGCGGCGCCTCCTTCCGCCGGCTGGAGGGCGCCTGGCACCACGACGGCAAGATCTACATCGTCAGCACCAGCGGCGGTCCCACCGGCCAGGGCCAGGTGTTCGAGTACGACCTGGCGGCCGAGACGATGCGGGTGCTGTTCGCCTCGCCGGACGCCGCCGTCCTGAACAACCCGGACAACATCTGCGTGAGCCCGCGCGGCGGGATCGTCCTGTGCGAGGACGGCTCGGGCGTGGAGTACCTGCACGGCCTGACCACGGACGGCGAGATCTTCCCGTTCGCCGAGAACGCGGTCGTCATCCCGCCCGGCGGGGTGCCGGGCAAGAGCGTCGCGCCCGGGAACTACACCGGCTCGGAGTGGTGCGGTTCGGTGTTCGACAGCAAGGACGGCGGCTGGCTGTTCGCCAACATCCAGTCGCCGGGCATCACCGTCGCCATCACCGGCCCCTGGGAGAACGGCTCGCTGTAGTCCCCCCGGCGGTCCCTGGACCGGGTGGGCATCATCGCCTCCGCCCCGGGTAGCCGGGAGCGGATGCGGAACCAACTCCAGGGCCGCCGGTGGATCAGGGCCAGGCTCGATCGCGACCGCGATCTCGGCCTCCGGCTGACGATCGCCTGCTTCGCCGCGGCCCTCGTCATGATCCCCTTCACCCTGCTCCTCGTCCTGGCCAAGCTGCCGCTCAACGATCTGGACGGGGAGGTGGCCGCGGACCTGCACGCCTACGCGCTCGACCATCCCGGCGTGACGCGGGTGCTGATCGTCTGGACGGACCTGTTCGGGCCGTGGCCGTGGCGGATCGCGGTCATCGCGCTGGCCTGCTGGCTGGCCTGGCGGGGCGCGCCGCGGCTGGCCGCCTGGGCGCTCACCACGGTGATCGCCGGCGGGCTGCTCGGCCTGGCCATCAAGGTCGTGGTGGCCAGGGCCAGGCCGCACCTGCCCGACCCGGTCGCGCTGGCGCCGGGCGACTCGTTCCCCTCGGGGCACGCGGTCAACGTGACGCTCGGCGCGGGCGTGGTGGTGCTGGCCCTGCTGCCGCTGCTGCCCCGCTGGGGCCGGCGGCTGGCCTGGACGATCGCCTGGTTCCTGGTGGTGTCGGTGGCCTACACCAGGATCGCGCTCGGCGTGCACTGGGTGAGCGACGCGGTGGCCGGGATCGTGCTCGGCACGGCGGTGATCGCGGCGACCACGGCGGCGTTCGAGACCTGGCGGCGCGAGCAGGGCAGGCGTCCCGCGCTGCCGCCGCTCGACGGCGTCGAGCCCGAGTCCGTGCGGGTGACCCGTGGCTGACAAGCTCCGGCATTACGCCTTGTCGCTGGTCCTGCCGCTGCTGGCGATGGCCGTGGCCACGTACACGGGCGGGATGTTGCTGGTGGCGCGGCCCAACGGCGAGGAGGCCGTCAGCGCCGGGCTGGCCGAGCGGCGCACTCCGGCGGGGGACGCGCTGACGATGGTGGGCAGCAGCCTGTCCGACACGTCGGTGGTGGTGGCGCTCACCGCGGTGGCGGTCGGCGCGCTGGTGTGGCGGCGCCGGCGGTGGCGCGAGGCGCTGTTCCTGGTCGCGGCGGTGTGGAGCCAGTCGCTGATCTTCCTGGCCACCAGCGCGCTGGTCGCCAGGCAGCGCCCGCCGGTCCCGCACCTCGACGTGGCGCCGCCGACCTCCGGCTTCCCCTCCGGCCACGTCAGCGCCGCGGTCTGCTGCTACGGCGCGCTGGCGTTCGTACTCACCGCGCGCCTGCGCGGGCGGGCCGCCAGGGCGGCGGTGTGGACGGTGGCCGTCGCGGTGCCGCTGGTGGTGGCGTTCTCGCGGCTGTATCGCGGGATGCACCTGGTCACCGACGTCGTCTGGGGGCTGCTGGTCGGCGTGTTCTGCCTGGTGACGGCCGCCCGCGCGATACTCGGCCGGCCGCGGGCGTGACGTCCCCGCCGCCCTGTTCGCGTCCAGGGGGCGGGGACGCCTGCCTACTTCACTGCCCCGATGGCCAGCCCGCCCACGAAGTGTTTCTGGAAGCGCAGGAAAACGGCCAGGGTGGGCACGGCCGCGATGACCGTCCCGGCCGCCAGCACGCTCCACGACGACACGTACTGCCCCTGCAGCGACAGCAACGCCGGGGTCACCGGCATGTTGACGTCGGTGCGCAGCACGGTGATCGCCCACAGCAGGTCGTTGAAGATCCAGGTGAACGACAGCGCGCCGAGCGCGGCGAGCGCCGGCCGGGTCAGCGGCAGCATCACCCGCCAGAAGATCTGCCCGGGGCCGGCGCCGTCGAGCGTGGCCGCCTCCTGGATCGCGACCGGCAGTTCCCGCATGAACCCGTGCAGCACGAACGTGTAGAAGCCCAGTCCGAAGCCGACGTGCACGGCGATGAGCGCGGTCAGCGTGTCGTACAGGCCGGTCAGCTCGGTGAACTTGGCGACCGGGACCAGCAGGATCTGCGGCGGCAGCAGGTTGCCCGCCAGCATGGTCAGCAGCACCGTGCGACGGAACGGGATGCGGTACCTGGCCAGCGCGAAGGAGGCCATCGCGGCCAGGCCGAGGCTCAGCAGCACCGCGGGGATCGTCACCGCGAAGCTGTTGAGCAGCGCCTGCAGCTGGCCGCCCTCGCTCCACGCCTGGGCGTAGCCGGCCAGCGTGAACGAGCGCGGCAGGCTGCCGACGCCGTTGACGGCCAGGTCGTCGAAGCTGCGTACCGACGTCAGGATCACCAGGCCGATCGGCGCCAGCCACAGCAGCGACAGCAGACCCACCGACAGGTGGAAGAACCCGGTCTTGAGTCTCACGAGTCCTCCTTGAACGCCCGGACCAGGTAGACGAGGATCACCGACAGCGCCGCCACGAAGATCGCCACGGCGATCGCCGAGGCGTAGCCGAGCCGCAGCCCCTGGAACGCGGTGGAGTACATGTAGGTGCTCAGCAGCTCCGAGGAGTGGTAGGGCCCGCCCTTGGTCAGCGACCACACGATGTCGAACGAGCGCAGCGAGTCGATCACGACCACCGACATCACCACCGCGTTGACACCGCTGAGCTGCGGGATGGTGATGTGGCGCAGCCGCTGCCAGGCGGTCGCGCCGTCGACGCGGGCCGCCTCGTACAGGACCGGGTCGATCGTCTTGAGCCCGGCGATGTACAACACCATCACGTAGCCGACCTGGCGCCACAGGGCGGGCAGGATCAGCGCGTACAGGGCGGTGTCGGGGTCGGCCAGCCACGGCTTGATCAGGTCGCCGAGGCCGATGGCCTGCAGGATCTGGTCGGCGATGCCGTCGGGCTGGTAGATGACCCGCCACACCAGGGCGGTGACGACCAGCGAGAACACCACCGGCGTGAACAGCGCGGCGCGGTAGAAGCCGACGAAGCGCCGGTCCCGCTGCAGGACCATGGCCATGGCGAACCCGCCGAGAACCGACAACCCGCCGAAGGCGACCAGCCAGATGACCGTGTTGCGCAGGGCCAGGCCGAACGTCGGGTCGGAGGCCATCTCGGCGTAGTTGTCCAGCCCGACGAACTCCGGCGGGCTGGTGCCGTCCCACTTGACCAGCGACAGCCAGAAGCCCTGCAGCGCGGGCCAGAAGACCCACACGGCCTCGACCACGAACGGCACCAGGACGAACGCGGCCAGCAGCGGGGACAGCCGCCGGCCGCTCGGGCGGAAGAGACTAGCGATCACGTCAGCCCTTGAAGACCTTCTCGGCGGCGCTCTGCCATTCCTTCTGGATGGCGTCGATCTCACCCGGCTTGTCGATGAAGCGGGTCAGCGCGGTGTCGGCGGTGGTCTGCAGGGCGTCGCTGGAGTCGCGGTTGAAGAACTGGGTCAGGTCCTTGGCCCCGGCCAGCATGGCCTTGCCCTTGGCGACCAGCGGCGTCTCGTTGATCTTGGCCTCGGGGTTGGCGGGCAGCAGGATGCCGGTGCCGTTGTTGATGAACGTCGCCTGCGCCTCGGGGGTGGCCAGGTAGGCCAGCAGTTCCTTGGCGCCGGCCACGTTGGCGGTCTTGGCGCTGGCGAAGAAGCCGTCCGTGGGGGCCTCCTCGGCCACCGGCACGGCCTCGTCCAGGATCGGGAACTGGAAGAAGTCGAGGTCGTCGAAGACGTCCTTGGGCGCGGTCTCGGCGAAGAAGGTGCCGATGAGGAACATGCCGGTCTTGCCCGCGAGCAGCTTGGAGGTGGCCTCCTGGAACGGGTAGGCCTTGCCCTTGGGGTCGAAGTACGGCAGCGCCTGCTTCCACGCCTCGAAGACCGGCTTCAGCTTCGCGTCGGCGAAGCTGTGCTTGCCGGCCAGCAGCTCACGGTGGTAGGTGGCGCCGTTGATGCGGATGTTGAGGTAGTCGAACCAGATCGAGGCCACCCAGGGGCTGTCGCCGAGTCCGATGCCGATCGGGTCGATGCCCTTGCCCTTGAGGGTCTCGCACAGGGCCAGGAACTCCGACCACGTCCTGGGCGGCTGCACGCCCCACTTGGCGAAGTTGGACTTGCGGAAGAAGAAGCCCCACCAGTAGTAGTTCGTCGGCACGAAGATCTGCTTGCCGGCGCCGTCGGTCGACAGCGTGCGCAGCGACTCGGGGTAGTTGCCCATCTTCTGCCACACGTCGGAGACGTCGAGCAGCAGGCCCTTGGAGGCGTAGTCGTTGGCCACCGAGCCGGCGTACCAGGTGAGCACGTCCGGCGGGTTCGCCGAGGTGAGGTACGTCGGCAGCTGCACGCGGTAGGTCTCGAGCGCGACCGTGTTGAGCGTCGTGGTGCCCTTGCCGAGCTTGTTGAACTCGGCGACGACCTTCTCCATCGCCGACTTGACCGGCGGCGCGGACAGGCTGGACTGCAGCGTGATCGGCTTGGCCGCCCCGCCGGTGGCGCCGGCGGTGGCCCCGCTGGAGCTGGTGGAGCTGGTGGAGGTGGCGCAGCCGCCCAGGATGGACGCGCCGAGTGCGCCGGCGCCGACCAGGCCGGCGCGTGCCAGCAGCTGGCGTCGGGTGAGGGGGGACGGATGCACGTTGGGTCCTCTCTACCTCAGCACTGAGTGTGACGAGGATGGCTTGTCAAGGGATATTGAGAACTGTCGGAACAGTTGCATCGGTGCCCCCGATAGGTCAAGATATTTTCATAATAAATGATTTTTCGTTACAAAGGGGATGCCCGTGAAGCACCACATGCCGGAGGGCGCCGCCCTGGTCACCGGCGCGGCGTCGGGGATCGGCGCGGCCTGCGCCCGGCGCCTGGCGACGAACGGCATGCCCGTCGTCCTGGCCGACGTGGCCGACGCCACGGCCACGGTTGAGGAGATCCACGCCCTGGGCGGGCGAGCACGCTCGGTGATCGCCGACGTGTCGTCGGAGGACGGCTGGACGGCCGCGATCGCCGCCGCGCACGAGTTCGGCCCGGTCGGCGTGCTGGTCAGCAACGCGTTCACGGTGGACGTCCGGCCGGCGCACGAGACGTCCCCCGAGTCGTGGAACCGGCAGCTCGCGGTCAACCTGAGCGCCACCTACCTCGGCGTCCGGGCCGCGCTGCCCGACCTGCGGCAGGTCGGCGGCTCGGTGGTGGTGGTGTCGTCGGTGCACGCCCTGGTCGGGCTGCCCGGGCACGCCGCCTACGCCGCGGCCAAGGGCGGCCTGGTCGCGCTGGCCAGGCAGCTCGCCGTCGAGTACGGACCCCGGGTACGGGTCAACACCGTGCTGCCCGGCCCGATCCTCACCAAGGCCTGGGACCGGGTCGCCGAGGACGACCGTCGGGCCAGCGTCGAGCAGACCGTGCTCGGCCGGTTCGGCGACCCGGACGAGGTCGCGTCCGCGGTGGCGTTCCTGGCCTCGTCCGACGCGGCGTACATCACCGCGGCCAGCCTGGTCGTGGACGGCGGCTGGACCGCCGTGAAGGCCTCATCTTGACCACCACCACCGCAACCAGGCAGAGGAAGAACTAGTGGCACGCTATGCACGGCGGGGAGTGCACGGGCAGACCGTGGAGGTGATCGCCAAGCGGATCCTCACCGGAGCGCTCGCCCAGGGCGAGACGCTCGACCTGGCCGCGATGCAGCAGGAGCTCGACGTCAGCCTGCCGGCCCTGCGCGAGGCGCTGCGGGTGCTGGCCGCCAAGGGCGTGGTCGACGCGCGCCCCAGGCGCGGCACGTTCGTGCGCCCCCGGGAAGACTGGAACCTGCTCGACGGCGACGTGCTGCGCTGGCAGTTCGACGGCGGCGCCAACGAGGCGATGCTGGACCAGCTGCAGGAGGTGCGGCACATCATCGAGCCGGCCGCGGCCCGGCTGGCCGCCGCCCGGCGCACCGACGCCGACCTGGCCGCGCTCGACGCGGCGCTGGCGGCCATGGCCGCCGCGGGCGCCGACGCCGCCGCGCAGGTCAGCGCCGACCTCGCCTACCACCGGGCGCTGCTGAACGCCGCGCACAACGAGCTGCTGCAGCGCATGGAGATCGTGCTGGAGACCGGGCTGGCCGAACGCGACCGCCTGGTCCACGGCGCGCTGCACAAGCGGGCGCTGCATCAGGGGGCCGCGCACAACGGCGCGCCGCATCACGACGGCCCGCACCACGACGGCCCGCACCACGACGGCCCGCACCACGACGGCCCGCACCACGACGGCCCGCACCACGACGACCCGCTGCCCAGTCACCGGGCGGTGGCCCAGGCGATCGCCGAGCGCTCCCCCGACGTGGCGGAGTCCGCCATGCGGGCGCTGCTCGACCAGGCCGTACGCGACGTGCACCGGGTGCGCGGCGAGCAGGAGGAGGCCCGGTGAAGATCACCCGTGTGGAGACGTTCCTGGTGCCGCCGCGCTGGCTGTTCTGCCGGGTGGAGACCGACGAGGGGCACGTCGGCTGGGGCGAGCCGGTCGTGGAGGGCCGCGCCGAGGTGGTGCGCGCGGCGGTGGAGGTGCTGGCCGAGTACCTGATCGGCGAGGACCCGCTGCGCATCGAGCACCACTGGCAGGTGCTGACCAAGGGCGGCTTCTACCGCGGCGGCCCGGTGCTGTCGAGCGCGGTCGCCGGCCTGGACCAGGCGCTGTGGGACATCGCCGGCCACCACTACGGCGCTCCCGTGCACGCCCTGCTCGGCGGCCCGGTGCGCGACCGGGTGCGGGTCTACTCCTGGGTCGGCGGCGACGAGCCGAGCGAGCTGGCCGAGGCGGTCGCGGCACAGGTCGAGGCCGGGATGACCGCGGTGAAGATGAACGCCAGCGGCCGCCTGTCGCCGATCCCCACCTCGGCCGAGATCGACGCCGTGGTGGCCAGGCTGGCCGTGGCCCGCGAGCAGCTCGGCCCCGGCCGTGACGTGGCGCTGGACTTCCACGGCCGGGCCAGCGCGGCCGCCGCGCGCCGGCTGCTGCCCGAGCTGGCGCCGCTGCGCCCGCTGTTCGCCGAGGAGCCGGTGCTGCCCGAGCACGCGCACCTGCTGCGCGACGTCGTGACCTGCTCGCCGGTGCCGGTGGCGACCGGTGAACGGCTCTACGGCCGCACCGACTTCCTGGCTCCGCTGGAGGCGGGGGTGGCCGTGGTGCAGCCGGACCTGTCGCACGCGGGCGGCATCTCCGAGGTACGCCGCATCGCCGCGCTGGCCGAGACGCGCGGCGCGGTGCTGGCCCCGCACTGCCCGCTGGGCCCGATCGCGCTGGCGGCCAGCCTGCAGGTGGCCTTCGCCACCCCGAACTTCCTCATCCAGGAGCAGAGCATCGGCATCCACTACCACGAGGGCGCCGAACTGCTCGACTACGTGACCGACCCGGCGCCGCTGGACATCGTGGCCGGCCACATCGCCGCGCCGCCCGGCCACGGCCTGGGCATCACGGTGGACGAGGACGCGGTGCGCGAGGCCGACCGCAAGGGGCACGCGTGGCGCAACCCGGTCTGGCGGCACGACGACGGCTCGATGGCCGAGTGGTGAAGCGCGGGGTGCCTTGGGCGGGCGCCGCCTATTGACGTGCCGTGGGGCGAGTGGCGATACTCGCGGACAAGTTTAATTTGATTCAAATTCAAGAGGTGGGCGCGATGCGCAGCTCATCGGTGACCCGGTCCAGCGCGGTCCGCACGGCCTGCGCGCGGCTGAGCCGTCCGATGAGCACGTGCACCGCCAGGCCGTCGAGCAGCGCGTTGAACCACGGCAGGAACTCCTCGACGGCGACCGGGCGGAAGACCCCGCCCGCGGCGCCGTCGAGGACGATCGCGGTCAGATCCCGCATCCAGCCGTTGTCGATCTCGTCGGCGGTCCTGCTCATCTCGTCGTTGGTCACCGAACGCAGCCAGGCCTCCAGCCAGAGCTTCCAGGAGACGTCGTGACGGTCGGCGGGCAGGTAGAGCCGGACGTAGCGGTCGAGCCGCTCCTCGGGGTCGGCCACCCCGTGCAGTTCGCTCGCCCGGCGCTCGGCCAGCCGGCGCTCGCTGTAGCGGAAGATCTCGGCCAGGATCCGGTCTCTCGACTGGAAGTAGTACAGCACCCGGGCCGGGCTCATCCCGGCGCGCTCGGCGATGTGCTGCACCTGGATCTCGGCCACCGGCCGCTGCGCGACCTCGGCGAGCGCCGCCTCCAGCACCTTGGCCCGCGCCTGGCGGCCGCGCTCCTGCGTCTTCGTCCGGTCAGCCATCCCCGCCCCCCACACCGCACCGTCGCCTCGCCCAGGAGAACCCCGTGGAGAATACTCTGCCTCGCCGGACCGTACTGACCGCAGGAGCGCTGGCGGCCGCGGCGACGACCGCCGACGCCGCCTTCCCCGCCCCGGCCGAAGCCGCGCCCGAGCCCGCCGACCTGGTGCTGACCGGCGGCTACGTCTACACCGTCGATCGCGAGGACAGCGTGCACCAGGCGCTGGCGATCTCCGGCGGGCGCATCGTCTACGTCGGCACCGACCGGGGCGCCCGCCGCCACGCCGGCAAGGGCACCGAGGTGGTCGACCTGGGCGGCAGGATGGTGATGCCCGGCCTGCACGACGGCCACGTGCACGAGATGTCCGGCGGCAAGGGCCTGCTCGACTGCGACCTGAAGTACGCCGCGCTCACCGTCGAGGAGTTCCAGGCCATCATCCAGGAATACCTCGACAAGACCGCCGACCAGGAGCCGGACGGCTGGGTGGTGGCCGTGCACTGGTACCAGCAGGCCATCCGCCCGGCCGGCACCAAGCTGACCAAGGCCGACCTCGACGCGCTGAACACGAAGCGGCCCATCGTGGTGCAGTCCAGCGACGGCCACACCACGCTGGTCAACAGCCGGGCGCTGCAACTGGCCGGCATCACCGCCAAGACCAAGAACCCGCCGGACGGCACCATCGAGCGCGACGCCGACGGCGAGCCGACCGGCATCCTGCAGGACGGCGCGTCGAACCTGGTCGAGGCCGAGATCCCGCGGCCGACGACCGCGGAGAACCTGACGATCGCGCGTACCGCGCTGGCCGCGCTCGCCGCCCAGGGCGTGACCACGTTCATGGACGCCATCGCCACCGAGGAGGCGCTGCGCGCGTTCACCACGCTGGCCGGGCGCGGCGAGCTGACCGCCCGCGCCCACTTCGCGCCGCTGGTCGACGTGAGCGACACCGACCCGGTCCCCCGGCTGAAGCGGCTGCGCCGCAAGTACGACGGCGGCCGGATCAAGGCCAGGCCGGGCGTGTCGGTGCACAACGTCAAGCTGTTCATGGACGGCGTGCTGCAGTACCCGGCGCAGACCGCGGCCGTGCTGGAGCCGTACCTGGTGCACAAGCACAAGCACTGGGTGGCCGGCAAGAAGGTGGGCGAGCAGTACTGGGCGCCGGCCAAGCTGAACGCCATGACGCTCAAGCTGGCCGCGGCCGGCTTCGACCCGCACATCCACGCCATCGGCGACAAGGCGGTGCGCGTCGCCCTGGACGCCTACGCGGCCCTGCGCCGCGCCGGCCACCGGGCGATCCGCCCGGCGATCGCGCACGCCGAGCTGGTCGACCCGGCCGACGTCCCGCGCTTCGCCAAGCTGGACGTCACCGCCGCGATGGGCTTCCACTGGGCCAAGCCGGCCCCGGACTCGGTCGAGTCGGTCAAGCCGTACCTGGGGCCGAAGCGCTGGCGCAACTACGAGCCGGAAGGCGACCTGTGGCGGGCCGGCGGACGGGTCTCGCTGGGCAGCGACTGGCCGGTCGACCCGCTGGACGAGTGGACCGCGATCAAGACGGTCATCACCCGTACCGCCGCGCCGGACAGCCCGTTCGCCGAGCAGGGCGCGATGACCCCGCACCAGCGGCTGACCAGGGCCGCGGCGATCCGCGCCGCCACCTTCAACGGCGCCTACCAGCTCGGCCAGGAGGCGCACACCGGCTCGCTGGAGGCGGGCAAGCTGGCCGACCTGATCGTGCTGGACCAGAACGTGATGAAGGTGCCCGCCGAGCGGATCGCGCGGACGAAGGTGCTGCTCACGCTGGTCGGCGGGAAGGTCGTGCACGGCGGACTCGACCTCGGCTGACGCCCGGCGGGCAGGCGGGTCACCAGCGGATGAGCATGGTGCCCGCGCTCAGCCCGCCGGCCAGCCCGATGAGTGCGACCAGGTCGCCGCGCGTGACGCGGCCCTCGCGCGCGGCCTGGTGCAGCTGCACCGGCAGGGTGGAGGCGGCGAGGTCGCCGTGCTCGGCGACGGTGTGCACGACCTTGTCGCGGGGCAGCCCGGCCAGCTCGCAGAACCGGTCCAGGGACTGCCCCGTGGGCTGGTGCACGCAGATGGCGGCCATGTCGCTCCAGTCGAGCCCGCGGTCGGTGAGCGGCCTGCGCAGCAGGTCCAGGTCGAGTTTCTGCAGGCCGATGGCCAGGCTGGCGGCGTCGACCGCGAGCGGCCCGATGCGCTGGCCGCCGCCGTCGCGGACGATCGGCATGACCGCCGCCTCCCAGTACGCCGAGTTCGCGCAGAACTCGTGCCCGAGCACGCCGGGCGTGGTCCCGGCCTGCATGAGCAGCGCCGTGCCCGAGTCCGAGCCGGCGTAGGAGGGCACCGCGGCGGTGAACTCCGCCGGGCCGGAGACCTGCCAGCGGATGGCGGAGGTGGCGACCTCGCCGCAGGCGATGAGCACGGTGCGGTGCCGTCCGGAGGTGATGTACAGGTCGGCCAGCTCGATGGCGTTCAGCACGCCGTTGCAGGCGTTGCGCACGTCGAACACCGGGCAGCCGGCGCCGAGCCTGGCGGCCACCAGGTGCGCGGTGGCCGGTTCGACGGCGTCGGCGGACACGCCCGCGTAGATGATCAGGTCCAGCGCGGGCGGCGCGTGCCCGCTCTGCCGCAGCACCGCGCGGGCGGCCGCGGTGGCCAGGTCGGAGGCGGTCAGCCCGGGCGGCGCGACGTGCCGCCTGCGCACGCCGGTGAGGCGTTCGACGGCGCCGCGCGGGATGTCCACGCCGGGGTTGCGCTCGGCCAGCAGCTCCTCCAGCTCGGCCGTGGTGCGGACGTCGCCGGGCAGGTGCACCGCCACCTCGGCGACCTGGGCGTACCGCCGTGCGCTCATCGTCTCCGCCTTTCATGATCAAACCGTTGCCCACGATAGGAAGCGGGATGATCACGGCCGGGACGCGAACCGCCGCGCATGCCGCACGTTGCCGCGTTCTTGACCCAAGGCGGGGCAGCGACGCGCGGCCGGATGACGCGTTGACGCTCGCCCGCGGCGTCGGCCAGGATGACGCCGCGGGCGATCACTGAAGGGAGCCACGGTTGACCGGTTTCGTGCTCGAAGGTCCGCCGCTCGAAGGCACGCTCGTCCGGCTCGAACCGCTGGGCCACCGCCACGCCGCCGACCTGGCGGTCGCGGCGGAGGAGGACCGCGGGTCGTACGCCTTCACCTGGGTGCCCAGGGCCGGCGAGGTCGGGCGCTACATCGACGAGCAGCTCGGCCGCGCGGCCGACGGGAGGCTCGCGCCGTACGCGCAGGTCGACCGGGCGACGGGCCGCGCGGTCGGCGCGACGGCCTTCTGGGACCCGCGGCCGTGGCCGGGCGGCGAGCGGCTGTTCGCGATCGAGGTCGGCTTCACCTGGCTGGCCACCTCGGCGCAGGGCACCGGGCTGAACCTGGAGTCGAAGCTGCTGATGTTCCGGCACGCGTTCGAGAGCTGGCGGGTGGCCAGGGTCGACCTGAAGACCGACGCGCGCAACGCCCGCTCCCGCGCCGCGATCGAGCGGGCGGGCGCGCGGTTCGAGGGCGTGCTGCGCAACTGGTCCAGGTCGTGGGCGCCGGGCGAGGACGGGCTGCTGCGCGACTCGGCCATGTTCTCCATCACCGACGCGGAATGGCCCGACCGCCGGGCTCTGCTGGAAGACCGGCTGCGCGAGGTCGTCGAGCGCCGGGGCGCCGGACCGATTCACCCCTAACCTCACACAGGGTGAGCATTGTGTAGCGGCGAGTGTCGGAGACGCCGTCTTGGAGGCACCGATCCCCCGACGGACACTCAAGGCGAACATTCAACCGTAGCCGGGGGTGGTACCTCGTGCACGACGCGTTCGAATCCCGCGAGTCCTGGCCCTTCGAGTGCCTACGCTGCCTGCATGTCTGGGAGGAGGACTACGTCGTCCGTCATCTGACCGACGATCACGGCAACGACGTCGACGTCTGGTCGCGTTCCGGCGCGATCGTGCAACCGCCCTGGTCCGGGACGTGCTGCCCGGCCTGTGGCGCCTTCCACACCACCTCGTTCCCCTCGGGGTACCTGAGCCGTCATCCGGAACTGCTGGCCGCGCCCGATCCGGAACCACTGGTCAGACCACCGGCCGGCCCGCCCGCCACGCCGGTCGAACGGATCGAGCCGGCCGCGCGCCGCACCTCGCGGCCCGGCCGCCGGCTCATCGCGGTCGGCGTGCCCGTGGTGCTGTTCGTGGGTTACGAGGTGTACGCGAACGTGGTCGAACCGCTGCTGCGCCACCACTGACGCACGTCGCGGCCGGCCGTCGCAGAAATTCTTTTCATCCGGGATGCCGTTTCTGTGAACCAAGTGCCCGCGCCGGTTGTCCAACCGCTGGAACGGTCCCACGGCCCGAGGAGGCCACCGGGACCAAGCGGTTGAGCACCGGGGGGCGGTGCGCGAGGGGGATCGATGGAAAGCGGCACGAGATCACGCCGAACCGGGTCGGCGGCCCGGCCTGAGGCCCGGTCGGCGGCTGGGGCCGGGTCCGGGGCGGGGCTGGGGGTGGCGGCGCTGGTCGCGGTGGTGACGCTGATCGCGGCGCACGCCACCGACCCCGGCCGGGCCACCGGCGCCGGCCCGGGCACCGGTCACGGCGCTCCGGGTTCCGCCGGGGTGCCGCGGCCCGCGTCCCCCGACGCCCCGGGTCCGGCCGCGGCACAGGTGCGGGACGCCGTCTCAGCGCAGGCACAGGACGCCGTCTCGGCGCAGGCGCGGGACGCCGGTTCCGGGAACGTGCCGGGTGCCGCGTCCGGCGTCACCGCGCCGGCCAGGAAGGTCGACTGCCGCCAGGTCAAGTGCGTGGCGCTGACGTTCGACGACGGCCCGGGCAAGCACACCGCCGCCCTGCTGCGCCACCTGGCCGCCTACGACGCCCGCGCCACGTTCTTCGTCGTCGGCCAGAACGTCGCCGAACGCCCCGGCACGGTACGCCGGCTGGTCGAGGACGGCCACGAGATCGGCAACCACACCTGGTCGCACCCCGACCTGACCAGGCTGACCCCGGCCGCGGTGCGCAAGCAGTGGGCCCGCACCGACAAGGCGGTCCTCGCGGCGGCCGGCGTCCTGCCCAAACTGGTACGGCCGCCGTACGGGGCGCTCAACGGCACGGTGCGCAAGCACACCAAGCGGCCGATGGTGTTGTGGAGCGTCGACACCCTGGACTGGCGCTACCGCGACAGCCGCCGGGTGGCCAAGGTGACGGTCAAGAAGGCGCGGCCCGGCGGCATCGTGCTGTTCCACGACATCCACCCGACGACGGTGGCGGCGATGCCGAAGGCGCTGAAGAAGCTGGCCGCCCGCGGCTACCACTTCGTGACGGTCAGCGAGCTGCTCGGCGACGCCAAGCCGCCCAAGCTGCTGTTCCGCGCCCCCTGAGCCCGGCGCGGGGTCAGGCCGGGCCCTGGGCGGGGCGGCGGGGGCCGCGGTAGGGCAGGGTCGGCCGGTAGACGATGCTGGTGGTGGTGCTGCCGAGCTGGGCCAGCTCGTCCACGATGCCCTCCAGGTGGCCCATCGTGGCGGCGGCGACCTTCAGCAGGTAGCAGTCTTCTCCGGTGACGCGCAGGCATTCGAGGATCTCGGCGCGCTCGCCGAGCAGCCGGTGCAGCGGTTCGTGCCGGCTGCCCGGGTACTTCAGCCGCACCACGGCCAGGACCGCGTACCCGGTCCTGGCCAGGTCGACCTCGGCCCGGTAGCCGGTGATGACGCCGGACGTCTCCAGCCGCCTGACCCGTTCGGTGGCCGCCGAGGCGCTGAGGTTGACGCGGCGGCCGAGCTCGGCGAGCGGGAGGCGGCCGTCCTGCTGGAGTTCGGCCAGGATGGCCCAGTCCGTCGCGTCGAGATTCTCCGTCATGTCCGGATTTTACCGGCAGATCCCCGGTGAAACCGGGTGAACGCCGGGGTTTCCGCCTTCCAGCCGGACCGGGGCGGGAAATAGCCTGTCCGGGTGTTGTTAGGAGTGAACGTCCCCAACTTCGGCCCCGGCACCGGCCCTGCGGTGCTGGAGCGGTGGGCCAAGACCGTGGAAGGGCTGGGCTACGGCCTGCTGATGCTCTCCGACCACGTCGTGATCACCCCCGACGTGGCCGGGCAGTATCCGAAGCCGTTCTTCGAGCCGATGACCACCCTCGCCTGGCTGGCCGGCATCACCCGGCACGTCAAGCTCGGCACCACCGTGCTGATCATGCCGTACCGTCATCCGCTGCTGGTCGCCCGGATGGCCGCCAACCTGCACCAGCTCAGCGGCGGACGGCTGGTGCTCGGCGTGGCCTCCGGCTGGGCCAGGCAGGAGTTCGCGGCGCTCGGGGTGCCGTTCGAGCGGCGCGGCGCGCTGACCGACGAATACCTCGACGCCTTGCGCGCGGCCTGGGCCGACGAGGACGACTACGGCCGTTGCGACGTCCCGATCTGGATCGGCGGCAACAGCGAGGCGGGCATGCGCCGCGCGATCAGGCACGACGCGGCCTGGCACCCGCTGCGCCGCACCCCGGGCGACCTGCGCGCGGCCGCCGACCGGCTGCGGGCGATCGCCGCCGAGCAGCGCCGGCCGGTGCCCGAGCTGGTGCCGCGCATCGTGCTGCGGCCGACGCCCGAGCCGGTCACCGCCCCAGGCCGCCTGGCCGGGGAGGGCAGCATCGAGCAGATCGTCGCCGACCTCGACGAGCTGCGCCTGCTCGGCGCGCGGACCGTGGTGCTCGACCCGTTCTGGGGTGACCCCGAGGAGACCCGTCACCCCGAGGCGGCCTGGCAGGCCCTGGCCGCCGTCGCCGCCGCCTACCCGCTCGACCGAGGAGTCCCCGATGCATGACGCGCCCCTGACCGATGACGACCTGCGCTTCCTGCGCCAGGCGATCGGCCTGGCCGCCGCGGCCCGTGCCGGCGGCAACCCGCCCTTCGGCTCGCTGCTGGTCGGCCCGGACGGCAAGGTGCTGGCCGAGGAGCGCAACTCCAGCCTCACCGACGACGACATCACCGCGCACCCGGAGCTGAAGCTGGCCCGCTGGGCGGCCCGCGAGCTCGACGCGGCCACCGCGGCCGGCACCACGATGTACACCAGTTGCCAGCCGTGCGGCATGTGCACCGGCGCGATCGAGCGCTCCGGGCTGGGCCGGGTGGTGTTCGCGCTGTCCACCGAGCAGCTCGGCACACTCAAGCCGGGCGGCGCCGGTTTCGGCGAGGTGGCGACGCACGGCCCGGCGCTGTTCGACGAGGCCGGCACGCCCGTGCGGGGCTACTACCGATGACGGGGCGCGGCACGTCGCGGGCGATCCGCTGGATCCATGATCGAAAGCTGACGTAACGTCGTCATCCGTGCCCCCACATCACGAGCAGCAGCCCGCAGACCGCCTCTGGTCACCGAACTTCCGCCGGTTCTTCATCGCCAGGACCACGTCGATGGCGGGCGACATGATGTTGCCCGTCGCGCTCACCCCGGCCATGTTGCAGGCGGGGCACGGCGCCAGCGGGGTGGGGTACGCGCTGGCCGCGCACATCGCGCCGTTCGCGGTGTTCGTCGTCTTCGGCGGGGTGCTGTCCGACCGGTTCGGCGCGCAGCGGCTGATGGTGGGCGCCGACGCGGCCCGGCTGGTCGTGCAGGGCGCGCTGGCCGCGGTGTTCTTCACCGCGACGCCGCCGCTGTGGCTGGTGCTGGCGCTGCTGGTGCTCGCCGGGCTGGGGTCGGCCGCCTTCCAGCCGGGCGTGGCGACCGTGATCCCGCGGATCTCCTCGGACGTGCAGCGGGCCAACGCCGTGCTGCGCGTCTCGGAGTCGCTGATGACCGTGGCCGGTCCGGCGCTGGCCGGGCTGCTGCTGGTGGTCTCGTCACCGGCCATGGTGCTCGCGGTGGACGCGGCCACGTTCGGCGTCAGCGGCCTGTGCCTGCTGAGCATGCGCGGCCTCACCCGCGCGCCCGGCACGGAGCGGGGGCGGGCCACGCTGGGGGCGGATCTCAAGGAGGGCTGGCGTGAGTTCGCCGCCCGCCCCTGGCTGTGGAGCGTCATCCTGATCTGGATGCTGGCCGCGCTGACCGTCTACGGCCCGACCCAGACCCTCGGCTTCAGCACGATCGCCACGGTGCACGGCCCGTCGGCGTTCGGCCTGGTCATGTCGGCGCACGGGGTGGGCAGCGTGCTCGGCGGGCTGCTCGCCACCCGGATCAGGCCCGCCCATCCGCTGCGGGCCGGGGCCGTCGGCATGACGGGGTTCGTGTTCGCGCCGCTGGTGGTGGCGCTCGACCTGAGCCTGCCGCTGGTCGCGGCCGGGTTCGCGGTGGCCGGCGCGGCGCTGGCGTTCTGGCTGGTGATGTTCCACACCAGCGTGCAGACGCACATCCCGGCCGCGGTGCTCGGCCGGGTGCACGCTACGACGTGGCGGGGTCGCTGGTGATGGCCCCGGTGGGG